>BNUV01000088.1 GCA_025997615.1 Spirochaetia bacterium | reverse complement strand
CCAGCGTTTACCCCGGTGGTGCTTCCCGTACCGGCTGGGGTCCTGGAAACCGCTTAACACATCCACATTCCGTTCCCTGAGGTCAAATTCAGGAGTATCAAAACGGCTTCCCTTTTTCAACGCATCCTGATACACAAAAAAAACTTCGTAGATTGTGTTGAAGGCGTTTATCTCCAGTTCATAATAACAATCTTCGCCATCGATAAAAAGTTCCATATCATTATCGAACCAGACAAAAGAATCGCGCTCGGTCAATGAGGCCCGGACTGCGGGCTCCTGAAGCCAATAGGCAAGATAGAGGTTTTTATCGTCCCAAAGACTTGCCATGCGGGTATCGAAAAAAGCCGGTTCCCCGCTGACAAGGTCCACAAAACGGCGGGATTTTTCCGCATTTTTCCAGATGGGCTTTTCCAAATCGCCGTCTATGTTCAGGGGCTCCGAAATCCGGCGGCTCTTGTGATGAACAATCCGGTCGCCGGAAATATGATACGGCTCGTGGGTCATGGCAGTATGTTACCTGCGGCCAGATAAATTTCGTACCATTCATCCCTGCTCAACGTGATGGACGTTGCCTTGATGCAATCTTTCAGACGGCTCACATTCATGGTGCCCGTAACAGGCTGCATCTTCGCCGGGTGCCGCAGAATCCAGGCCAGGGCGATGGTGGTATTGGAAACCTTGTATTTTTTGGCGATTTCGTCGATCTTGGCGTTGAGCTCCGGAAAATCTTTGTTGCCCAAAAACACCCCTTTGAAAAACCCGTGCTGGAAGGGAGACCAGGGCTGAATGGTGATATCGTTAAGCCGGCAAAAATCGAGGATGCCGCCGTCCCGGTCCACGGCTTTTTCATTTTCCGTGTTGACCAGAATTCCCGCCGAGACCATCGTGGCATTGGTGATGCTGAACTGGAGCTGGTTAGCCACCAGGGGCAGTTTGACATATTTCTGCAGCAGCCGGATCTGCTGGGGGTTTTGATTGGACACACCGAAATGACGGACCTTGCCCGACGCGTTAAGAATGCCGAAAGCCTCGGCCACTTCTTCAGGCTCCACGAGGGCATCGGGCCGGTGGAGGAGCAGCACGTCAAGATATTCCGTCTTGAGCCGTGCCAGGCTCTGGTCCACCGATTGCAGGATATGATCTTTGGAAAAATCAAAGGCCTTTCCGGGGCGGATTCCGCACTTGGACTGCAGGATGACCTTTTCCCGTACCGAAGCCTTCATGCCGATGGCCCCGGCGAAGATTTTCTCGCAGGTTCCGCCGCCGTAAATATCGGCATGATCAAAAAAGTTCGCCCCGTTCTCCAGGGCGGTTTCTACAAAACGGGCGGCCTCCGCCTTTTCGATGCTGTTAATCCTCATGCAGCCCACGGCGATAACCGGCACATCCAGTCCCGAAGAGCCTAATTTTATTGTCCTCATATCTACTCCTTTATCACATATTCCCATCTATCAGCATTGTAGCCGTAAATGTTACAATTAAGTCAAGGGACATAACAATGAATTATCTCAACGATTTTTTTGATGATGATACGGCGGGACGGGCGGGGCTCATGGAAAAAAGGCCGGGCAAAAATTCCAACCCGGCCATCACGGGGCTGGAATACGATTCACGCCGGGTAAAACCGGGGAACCTCTACTTTGCCCTGCCGGGGCTCCACACCGACGGCCACGCCTTTGTGGATGACGCCATTAAACGGGGGGCGGTGGCGATCCTCCATCAAAATCCCCTGCCCTTTTACGACGAAGAAATCTTTTATATCCGGGTAAAAGATTCCCGGTTTGCCCTGTCGCCGGTGGCGGCGGCCTTCTATGGTTTTCCCGGCCGACACCTGACCCTTATCGGCGTTACCGGCACCGAGGGAAAAAGTACCACGGTGTACCTTATCTACCAGTTGCTGAGGCTTCTGGGGAAAAAGGCGGGCTTTGTTTCCACCGTCCGTTACAGCCACGGCGAAGATGAAACGGATAACCCCGAGCACCAGACCACCCCGGAGGCCACGGACGTGCACCGCCACCTGGCGGCCATGCGGGAAAACGGCGCCGAATATGCCGTTCTGGAGTGCAGCTCCCACGGCCTCTCCCCCCGGACCAACCGGCTGGGGGATGTGCTTTTTGATGCCGGCATTATGACCAACGTTACCCGGGAACATCTGGAATTCCACGGCACCTGGGAACAGTACCGGGAGGACAAGTCCCGGCTTTTCCGCGCCCTCTGTACTTCAGGCTTTGGCGTGGTTAATGCGGATGATCCCAGCGCCGCTTATTTTGCCGCCGCCACCGAAAGGCCGGTCTACAGTTTCAGTACCAGGGGCGGCAAGGCGGATCTTTCCGTGGAAAAACTGGACGGCAGGGCCGCCGGCAGTGCCAGGGGCAACACCTACGAGGTCCGTATGCAATCCACAGGAAAGATCATCCATATACAGGATGAACTCCCCGGGGCCTTTAATGCGGGGAATGTGCTGGCGGCCCTTATCACCGTGTCGAAAATTCTTGATATGCGTATAGAAGAAATCGTCCCACTGGTTCCTTCCCTAAAACCGGTGCGGGGCCGTATGACGCCTATCCGCCGGGGCCAGCCCTTTGAGGTTATCGTTGATTATGCCCACACCCCCTCGTCTTTCGCGGCAATTTTCCCCGCCGAGAGGCAGCGGCTCAATTGTCGGGGGGGCCGGATCATCAGCGTCTTCGGTTCCGCCGGGGAACGGGACCGGGGGAAGCGGCCGGAACAGGGCCGGATCGCCCGGGATTATTCGGACATCGTCATTCTTACCGATGAAGATCCCCGGGGTGAAAACCCTATGGACATTCTGGAGGAAATCGCTCAGGGTTGCGAAGCAACCCCAGGCTGCGAAGCAAACTCGGGCTGCGAAAAGATGCGGGGGGAGGAGCTTTTCCTGATTCCCAACCGTCCGGCGGCAATCCGGGAGGCATTCAAACAAGCCAGGCCGGGGGATCTGGTCCTCCTTTTGGGCAAGGGCCACGAAAATTCCATCATCTACGCCAAAGAAACGCTGGCCTACGATGAATCAACCGAGGCGGAAAAGGCGCTGGAAGAAATGGGCTTTGTAAAGGCAAATTCCTAACTAATAGTCAAGGATTCATAGGCCATACGGGCTGCTTCCTGTTCGGCGGCCTTTTTATTCCGCCCGGTGCCGGGGCCGAAGGTTTTCCCCGCCGCCTCCACTTCCATCCAGAAGATCCGCTCGTGCTCGGGGCCGGATCGTTTAAGGAGATGGTAGGCCGGACAACTGCGATAAACCTGCTGACAGTGTTCCTGCAGCAAAGATTTGTAATCCTGATGATGGCGGTTTTCCAGAACCCGGAGAATTTCCGGCCCTATGCGGCCGCTGACAAAGGCAAAGGCCGTTTTGTAGCCTGCATCGAGGTAGATGGCGCCGATAAGAGCTTCCAGAGCATCGGCCAGAATAGCCTTTTTGGTGCGGCCCCCGGAATTTTCTTCCCCCCGGCCCAAAATCAGCAGGGTATCGATCTGCAGTTCCAGGGCTATCCCCGCCAAAATATCTTCGGAAACCACCACGGATTTGATCTTGGCCAGCTCGCCCTCGTTTTTTTCCCCCTGCCCTTCATAAAGCAGAGCGGCAGTTACCGCACCGAGGATGGCATCGCCGAGAAATTCCAGCCGTTCGTTGTTGAGTTTTAGCCCCGACTCGTTGGACACGGACCGGTGCATGAAAGAAAGGTTCAGAAGCCCAAGGCTTCTGAACCTGATTCCAGCGCTCTTTTGAAACGCCGCAAGAGCTTTCTTTCTTCCCGGATCCGGTTCGGGAAACCCCTTCATTACTTCTGCTGGGATTTTATATAGTCGTAGGCGTCTTTGACGGTCTCAAACTCATTGGCCTTTTCATCGGGAATGTTAATACCCATTTCTTCCTCGATGGCATAGACCAATTCATAGGTGTCAAGGCTGTCCGCCCCGAGATCCTGCCGGAAAGATGCCTCCAGCGTGATCTTGGACTCATCCACTTCCAGCTTGGCGGCAATCAGTTTTTTCATCCTTTCAAACAAATCATCAGCCATTCTGCTACCCCTTAAACCTTTGATTCAGGCACAATTACCTGTTTGCCCCGGTAAAATCCGCACTTGGGACACACCCGGTGCGGTAAAACCCGGTTGCCGCAGGAACTGCATTCAATCAGGGTCGGGGCGGTAAGTCTCATGTTGATTGACTGCCGGCGGCTCGTCCGCGCTTTTGATGTTTTCGATCTGGGAACTGCCATGAAAAACCTCTTTCAAAAAATTTTACACAAACCGTCAAACAGCCGGTTCAATCGTTTTTAAGATACCCTAAAACTTCAATCTTGTCAACAGCTTCTTTGACCAGGGGGGGGACCATCCAGGAAAAATCCGCTCCAAAAGAGGCAAGCTCCTTCACAGTGGACGACCGGCAGGCGAAGTATTCCGCCGAGGTGCCCAAAAACACCGTCTCGATTTTACCCCCCAGGGCCCGCTGGACCAGGGAAAGCTCCAACTCGTAGGCAAAATCGTCCATGCCCCGGACCCCCCGGAGGATGATCCGCAAACCCCGGCTTTTCATAAATTCCGCCAGGAGGCCCCCGCAAATTTCCACCGTTACGTTTTTCCAGGGTTTAACCAGCTCCTGCATCATGGAAAGCCGGTTTTCCGCCGAAAAAAGGGACTTTTTCTGCCGGTTTTCCGCCACCAACACTAAAATTTCATCAAAAATAGACGAAGAACGTTCAATTATGTTGAGATGCCCCAGGGTGGGGGGATCAAAAGAGCCGGGAAAAACCGCCGTTACCATGGAGAAAGCATAAAACAGAGCCCCCTCCGGGTCAAGCCATAGGTCGGGTAAAAAAAGTGAAAAATTTGCTTGCTAATCTGATTAGAATGTATTAGAATATATTAGAATGATTAGTAAGTATTAGAAAGGATTAAAATCAGATGGATAAATTTGAAAGCGCCATAACCGAGTTTAAGCGGGAATATACCGAAGACCTCAAAAAGACGATTGCCGCCTTTGCCAACACCAAGGGCGGGACTCTCTACATCGGCATAGCCGACGATGGCACGGCCCTTGGGGTGGATAAAATCGACGATACGATTCTCCGGGTATCAAATGCGGTGCGGATCGCCATTAAACCCGATGTCAGTCTGTTTGTGGATTATGGAACAGAGATTATGGAGGGAACCACGGTGATCAAAGTAACCGTACAAAAAGGGACCGCTTCTCCCTACTACCTCGCAGGGAAGGGCATACGCCCGGAAGGGGTGTATGTGCGCCAGGGGGCTTCCACGGTTCCGGCCAGCGAGGCGGCGATCCTGAAAATGATCAGGGAAACCGATGGGGAAAAATACGAGGAAATCCGTTCCCTCAATCAGGACTTGACTTTTGCCGAAGCAGAACGGTTTTTTAGGGAAAAAGACCTCCCCTTTGGTCTTAACCAGCAAAAAACCCTCCGTTTGCAGACACCTGAAGGGATATACACCAACTTGGGGCTGCTCCTCTCCGATCAATCGGTACAAACGGTAAAACTGGCGGTATTCGAGGGGCTTGAAAAGGAAATTTTCAAGGATCGGCGGGAGTTTTCCGGGTCTTTGCTCAAGCAGCTCAAGGATGCATACACTTTTCTGGATATGTACAACCATACCCATGCGGAGGTAAAGGGCCTCTACCGGATAGATGCCCGGGATTATCCGGAGGATGCCCTGCGGGAGGCCCTGCTCAACGCCCTTGTTCACCGGGATTACGGCTTTTCCGGCAGCACCCTTATCAGCATTTTTGATGACCGGATAGAATTTGTCTCCATCGGCGGCCTCCCGAAGAGCATTTCTCTGGACGATATTATGCTGGGAATCTCCGTCCCCCGGAACGAAAACCTGGCCAATGTTTTTTACCGCCTCAGCTTAATAGAAGCCTATGGAACCGGCATCCCCCGGATACTGCGGAGCTACGGGGACGGTTTTCGGAAGCCGGTTTTACAGGCCACAAATAACGCCTTCAAAATCACCCTGCCGAACAGGAATGTAAGCGCTCTCATGGCGGCAGAAAAGCCCCCCTACCCTTACGGGGGCTATGGTAATAAGACTGCCCCGGCGCCCCTCAACGAAAATGAGGCGAAAACCATAGCCCTGTTTAAAAACCAGCCGGTGATCATCAGAAAAGACGTGGAGGCAGCGCTGGAGGTTTCCCAGGCCATGGCGGTGCGGGTACTCAGGGGGTTGGCGGACAAGGGGCTTATCCGAAGCATAGGCGGGGGTAAAAAGACCCGGTATGAGCGGGGCTAAAAATTTGAGAATTGCTGATGTAACGTTCAAGGGGGCTGGATTTTTTAACTTAATAGGAATATACTTATTTTTTAGGAGTGTTGACAAATTGAAAGCAAGCAGATTACCGGTCATCCTTTTTATAGCGGGTCTGGTCTTGGGAGGCTGTTTATCAGACCCCGAGCCGGCAGAAACACCGCAGCCGGTAGAACAAGCGGCCCCGGCAACGCCGGAGTTTGTCCCCGTATCTCCCACTGCGACGCCTGCGCCCCCGCCCCCATCCCCACCGGTGGAAAATACCGATACCGTTGTTAGTGAAGCGGTCTATCAGGCCACTAAAGTCGATGTTCAGCACATGGTGGAGGAACTTAACGCCATCATACGGGCAAAAAATTTTGCCGCATGGCAGTCTCATGTGGGGAAAGATTATCTGGCGGAGATGAAGTCCGCCGCCTTTCTCGAAAGGACTTCTATAAACTTTACCGCAAAGAACCAGCCAAAACTGGCGAGCCTTCAGGATTATTTTCTCCGGGTAGTGGTTCCTTCAAGGGATCATGACCGGGTGGATGATATCGAATTTGTCACGCCAAAACTGATAAAAGCCCTTACCATTGACCGGAACAAGCGGCGTTTGCTGCTCTATGTACTTGAAGATAATGGGGATGGATGGAAGATCACCAATCCTAATAAGATATAAAAGGAGATTTTATGATCACAATTAAACGTTTCGCAGTTTTTTCTCTATTTTTTGCCGCCGGTTTGTCCTTTGTCACAGGGCAGCAGAATACCGGCGGTGAGCGGGAAATGTCGGTAGAAGAGTCCTACCTGCAGGAATCGGTGGAATTGATGGTGGTGCGGGAGCAAAGCCACGCGGCGACCAGGGAAAACAAAATGATCGCCCTGGAATACATTGCGGATTTGATTGAAAACGGCAATACCGGGGAAGAAGTCCGGGAAGCCCTGGAATATATGTCTCTGGAAGGAATTCTGAACAAATCCCGGGAAAATGGCCGTCTTGTGAACAATTTTCCCGATGTCAGGGTCAAGGCCGTGGCTTATCTGGGAGATTTAGGCACGCCGGAGGCAAAAGACGCCCTGCTGAAGGTCATGGTGGCCGAAAATGAACCGATGGTTCTTACCGAGGCGATAAAGTCCCTGGGAAAAATCGGGCTTAACGATAACGAAGAAACTGCCAACACCATCGCCTTTATCGTTTCCCGTTTTGATGTGCTGAATCCGGATAACCTTATGGCCCTTTCGGCTCTGGATGCCTATGAAAAATTGGCCGAGAAAAACGGCGGCATTAAGGACCCCCAGGCGCTCAGAATCATCATGAGGATTGCCGATGGCCGTTATATCAAGCCGGTTCAGGACAAGGCAAGATCGCTCATGTCCGCTCTCCGTAAATATTCGGCCCAGGGCAAGCAGAGCTAGGCTGCAATGAAAATCCCCACGGGGATTTTCATTGTAAATGGGCAAAAAACATGAACAGAATCATCAAAAAGAAAAACCTTAATCCCACGGTTACATTGATGGAAGTGGACGCTCCTCTAGTGGCGGCAAAAGCCGAGCCGGGGCAATTTATCATCCTGCGGACCCGGGCCGATGGGGAACGGATCCCCCTGACCATTGCCGATTTTGATCGTCAAAAAGGCAGCGTTACTATCATTTTTCAGATCGTGGGTGGCACCACCTTCGAGTTGAATCAGCTTGAGGAAGGCGGCTTTATCCAGGACTTTGTGGGCCCCCTGGGGAACCCCAGTGTGTGCAGCGCAAAAAAAGTGGCGGTCATAGGCGGCGGTGTGGGTTCAGCCATTGCATACCCGGTAACAAAGAAATTTTTCGACAATGGCGCGGTGGTCCATGCCATCACCGGTTTCCGTACGAAGGATCTGGTTATCCTTGAGGATGAATTCAAAAAGGTCAGCTCCGAATTTTTCCTTGTCACCGATGACGGCTCCTACGGGCAAAAAGGACTGGTCACCGAGGCCCTGCAGCGTTTGATCGACCGGGGTGAAAAATACGACGAGGTTATCGCCATAGGCCCCCTTATCATGATGAAATTTGTGGCGGCTTTGACAAAACCCCTGGGGATAAAAACCGTTGTCAGCATGAACCCCATTATGATTGACGGCACGGGGATGTGCGGTGGTTGCCGGCTTTCGGTGGGGGGCAAAACAAAATTTGCCT
The DNA here is from genome assembly GCA_025997615.1 of Spirochaetia bacterium. Taxonomy (GTDB): domain Bacteria; phylum Spirochaetota; class Spirochaetia; order Treponematales; family Breznakiellaceae; genus BNUV01. The sequence continues at coordinate 3,858 of BNUV01000088.1, read as the reverse complement.
GTGTCGATGGCCCGGATTTTGACGGCCACGAGGTTGACTTTGCCGAAGCCATGTCCCGGGGCGCCATGTATAAGCCCTTTGAGGTTAAGGCTCATGAAGAGGCCTGCAAGCTCCTCGAAGAGGCCAGCCTCAAGGGGATAGCCTGATGCCGAACATGAGCCTTGTAAAAAACAAAATGCCCGTGCAGGATGCAGCGGTGCGAAAGGGCAACTTCCTTGAAGTTGCCCTGGGCTACTCCGCCGAGCAGGCCGTCGACGAGGCAAAACGGTGTCTGGGCTGCAAAAACAAGCCCTGTGTGGCGGACTGTCCGGTAAATATCGACATACCCGCTTTTATCGCCAAAATCGCCGAAGGTGAATTTGAAAAAGCCTACGAAGAGATCAGCCTTTACAACGCCCTTCCGGCGATCTGCGGCCGGGTCTGCCCCCAGGAAACTCAGTGCGAAGGCAAATGTGTCCGGGGCATCAAGGGGGAGCCCGTGGCCATTGGCCGGCTGGAACGGTTCGCGGCGGATTATCACAACGTAAAATCTTCCGCAGGGGAAACGGCCAAAAGGGTGCCTGGCACCGTGGCGGTGATTGGCTCGGGGCCCTCGGGGCTGGCCTGTGCGGGAAGCCTGGCAAAAAAGGGCTACAACGTAACTATCTTCGAGGCCCTCCATGTTGAAGGGGGCGTCCTGGTTTATGGCATCCCCGAATTTCGTCTGCCGAAAGCTATTGTCCAAAAAGAAATTCAGGGCCTTAAAGATATGGGGGTGGAAATCGTCTGCAATACGGTGATCGGCAAGACACTTACGGTGGATGATCTTTTAACGGAAAAAAAATATAGCGCCGTTTTTATCGGCTCGGGCGCGGGGCTGCCCAGTTTTATGAATATCCCCGGTGAAAATCTTAACGGCGTCTATTCCGCCAATGAATTTTTAACCCGGATCAATTTGATGAAAGCTTATGTTGATGGCAGCCCTACACCGGTTAAACGGGCAAAAAAAGTCGCGGTGGTGGGCGGCGGCAATGTGGCCATGGATGCGGCCCGCTGCGCCAAACGCCTGGGGGCGGAAGTTTACATTGTTTACCGCCGCACCGAAAAGGAGCTTCCCGCCCGGCTGGAAGAAGTTGAACACGCCAAAGAAGAAGATATTCAGTTTATGTTCCTCACCAATCCGGTGAAGATCAACGGTGATGAAAAAGGCTGGGTGAAATCCATCACCTGCGAAAAAATGGTTCTGGGCGAAAGCGATGCATCGGGCCGGGCAAAACCGGTACGGCAGCCGGGGAGCGAACACGACATCGAAGTTGATTCGGTGATCATCGCCATCGGCACATCCCCCAACCCGCTGATCCGCAGCACTACCAAGGGGCTTGATACCCAGAAGTGGGGCGGCCTCATTGCCGATGACGACACGGGTAAAACAAGCCGTGAAGGAGTGTACGCCGGCGGAGATGCCGTTACCGGAGCGGCCACGGTGATCCTTGCCATGGGGGCGGGGAAAAAAGCCGCCGAAGCGATTGATTCATACCTAAGCCAGTCATACAGATAATAGTGTTTCCATCCGGGGGTTATCATGAAAGAATTTCTCATCCGGTTTTTTACCGCCGCTCCACCGCTGGAGCTTTTTCTCATTTTGATTTCAAAGGTGGTGGAGGTCGCCCTGGGAACGGTGCGAAATATCCTTATCAACAAGGGGTACCGCCGGGAAGGAACGATTCTGTCTTTTTTTGAAATCATCCTCTGGACCTTTATAGCTTCACGGGTGATCATGGGGATCGCCGAAGCGCCTATCAAGGGGATTGTATACAGCATAGGATTTTCCCTGGGGATATACCTGGGTTCCCGGATAGAAAGTTACATCGCCCTGGGCAGGGTGCTTATTCAGGCGATCATTGCCGGTGAACAAAGCGAAGGGATGATCGGAGCCCTCCGGGGAAAAGGTTATGTGGTGACCACCATGGAAGCCCGGGGCCGGGATTCGGAAAAGACAGTGCTGATGATCTTCGCAAACCGCAAAGGCAAGGAAGATATCATCCGGGAAATTCACCGGCTGGATAAGACAGCGATGATCATCACCAATGATGTGTCCACCCTTCACGGCGGGACTATTTCTGTTGCCCGGGGGCTCAAAAAATAATCAACCATGAAACAGCGGCAGGCATTTGCGATTATTTATGATGATGGCTCTATTGTGTCGGTGAACAAGGAGGCGGGCATCGCCGTCAGCGCCGACCGCTGGGACGATTCAAAGGACAGGCTGGACCGGCTTTTGGAAACCGCTCTGAACGGCGCGGAGGGGAGCGGTCGTCTTTTCATTGTCCACCGCATAGACCGGGATACTTCGGGCCTGGTGATTTTTGCCAAAGACAGCGAGACTCACCGGACCCTTTCCAAAGCTTTTGAGAATCGCCAAATAGAAAAGCGTTACATTGCGGTGGTTCACGGCCGGCCCGCATGGAGCGAAACCGTCTGCGATCTTCCCCTGGTTCCCGACGGCGACAAACAGCACCGGACCATCATAGACAAATTCAAGGGCAAAAAATCCCTTACCCGTTTCCGTGTGTTATGCAGCGCAGGAAACTATAGCGTTCTGGAGGTCCGTCCCGAAACCGGCCGCACCCATCAGATCCGGGTCCATCTGGCAAGCCTGGGCCATCCCATTGTCTGCGATCCGCTCTACGGCCGCGGCAGCCCCAAACCGGTTCTTCTGTCGTCCTTCAAACGGAATTGGCGGGGCGACCCTCTGGAAGAAAATCCCCTGCTCTCCCGGCTGGGCCTCCACGCCGCAGAGCTTTTTCTCCCGGATTATCCCGGCGCAGCATCTGCCCCCGAAAACGGCCTCCGGCTCCAGGCCCCCCTGCCCCGGGACATGGCGGCGCTGATCAGGCAGATGGAAAAAGTGGGGACACAAACGATTTCTCTAAATTAGTTTAGCCTTCAGTCCGTTTGAGCATTTGCTTTTTCCCATCACTTTTTGGTGAACATCACCTCATCTCTATCAAAGGATCCTCCGGTGAGTTTCAGTTGGGCTGCTGAAAAAATATCAGCGGCGGTTGGCGTATAATGCCGGTCAAGGGCCCACTTCTCAAGCAGCAGTACCGAATGTTTTCCATTATTGTTGTCCCGCTTGTATGTTCCGCTGTATTCATTGCCCGTGATAACTCCTTTGATTGTCGGCCATGATACTGACCATGTGTTTTCCGACATTACGAGTGTTATCGTATAGGGGATATTATCAGTAGTATTATCCCGCACTGCTTCCCAAGTTCCCACAAATGGATTGGGTCCCACCGTTACCCTAAAGGTAGCGCTCTTACCCCCAATCGTAACGGTGATCGTCTGGTTTCCCGTCTTAAACCTGTCGTATCCTGAAAGCTTTAAGCGCGCAATATCCAATAGCTCTATCGAAGCTGCCCCCGTCCGCGTCCCCTGAACCGTCATACCGTCAAGGTCAAGCTCCTCCCCGTTCTCATAGTTTAACTTCGCCGGCGGCCTGGCAACCGATATGGCCTGCATCGCTACAAACGTTACGGGAAAACTCGTTGTCTTCCCCTGATAGGTAACAAATACATCCTGCTTCCCGGCGCGATTTTTGTCAAAGCTCGAAAGGTTCTCTTGCGTAACGCTCACCGGCGCCTCCCCTACGCCTTCCCAGATACCCTTTACCGCAAGGCCCTCCAACTCAAGGTCTTCCCCCGTAAAATAGTCGGCATTGTCCGGCGGAGACACCACAACGATTCTCGAGAGGGCCGCCACCCTCACCGTAAAGGATGCCTTTTTGCCGTAGTATTCTACGGTAAGGGTTTGATCCCCCGCCCTGTTCTTATCGTACCCCGCAAATATCAGCCGGTTTGCCGTGACTGTTTCGCC
>BNUV01000087.1 GCA_025997615.1 Spirochaetia bacterium | reverse complement strand
TGCTCCGCCACAATGGTTACTTTGGACCGGGATCTTCCATCAGGGGCGGTCCAGCGGTCTTGCTTCAACCGCCCCACTACCCGAACCCCCCGGCCTTTGTGTCCCAGGTTTTGGACGTTCTGTGCGAGCTTCGACCACGATTGAACATCGAAAAAACTCACCTCTTTTTCCATCTCCTCGCCCTGCTTAAAGAAGCGGTTTGAAGCGATGCTGAAATTGCAGATCGGCGTCCCTTTCGCTGTTTCACGATACTCCGGGTCCCGGATAAGGTTGCCCTCGATGATAATTGAATTGAGATTGTTCACGTTCCATACTCCTTGATTAAAATTAAGCCGCCCCATAAAGGAGCGGCTCTTGAATGGCGGCGGATTACGCTGCTTGCTTTACGGCCTCAGCTTCCGGCAGGGGGATGATAACTGCGAATACAGAATTTTCCGCTCCTTCTTCTTTCAGTACCATCGCCTTGTTCTTTTGGCTCTGGCAATAGACCAGCCATTTTGTCTTAATGAGGTCTTCAAGAAAGCGCAGATTGATCAGCTCCCCGGTCTGATTCGCAAAGGAATGAAATACCCAGGACAGTCGTTCCGTCTGGTCCCGGTTTTTTCCCATACCGGTATCCGCAAGGTCAATGACCGCGCGTTTCTCGGTATTTTCCGGGATCACCTTTACCCAATTCGGAAACACGATGCCCTCTACCGGTTCGCCAAGACTGATACGGTCTTTGGTCACAACAGGCTTGTAATCCCCACCTTTGATTTTCCGATTTATCTCGGCAAAGTGGAGCCGTAGGCCGTCACAGGCAATAAGGCGGCTGCCCGTTTTCGTCTGCTCAACATGGAGAACTGTAAGGAACTCCTTCTTCGCATCCGCTAACCGGGCTTTGAGGACAAAGGACATCTTTTCAAAATCAGCCGGATTGTCTTGGCGGGTCAGCATGAAGGGACCGGTTTCCGGTTTTGCTTCATGCTTTTTTACCTTTGCTTTTTTCACCGGCTTGACCGGTACGTCAATAGCCGGTATAGGCTCCGTTTGTTTCGGCGTTTTCCTGGAAAAGATTTTTTTCCAATCCCTGACTGTGGAAGGATTGGTGTACCTCATCCGGTCAAGGATCGGTTGTGGTACGGTGTTTGCTGTGCGCATGATACGCCTCCTGTAAAGGAATTGATTTTAGGCCGCCTTGAAAATAGGCGGTTTATAAAAAAGGCCGATACTGTTTTACCGGGAGGGAGGGCCCCATCCGGGAACAGTATCGGCCAGGGAACCGATGAAGGGGTTAGGCGGCTTTGGTGGCCGGTACGGATGCGGGGATCACCGCCTTTGAAGCGTTGGCGGTTTTGCGCTTGGTAAGCTCATCATCCAGGAACTTTTTAAGGTCTCCCAAGTCCCTGATACCCGCTTCATCTACTTTGATAGATTCAATGATTTGCCGGGCTTCCTCTTTTTCCCCTTCGTCAAAATAAGCCTGCCCGGATTCCGAGACGGTGGTAATGAGTTCCCCGATTTGCTGCACAAGCTCTTTCCCCTTGTCTTTCAGGCTACCGCCCGGCGGCTGATCCGCAGGGGGCGTTTTAGCGGGGGCTGTTTTGGCAGGAGATGTTTTCACATCCCCGGCTTTTGCCTTCGCAGTTTTGGCGGGTTTCACTTCCGGCACAGTCGCGGGGGCCGGGGCTCCGCTTGAAAGCCAGTCGTAGAGGGCAACGCCAAAATCTTCCCCCGGTTTGTCAATAACCTCGTCCTGATACTTTCCGGTCCGGTCTTTGGTCACGGTGGCCTGATGCTTCTGGTCAAGCTCGATGAGCAGGTCAAATTCGTACTCAATACCCTTTCCCTGTTCGGGCGCAAGCCCCATCTTTTCCGGCGCGATCTTCCCATCCTTGTTTGGCGCGATCACCCATTCGGTTTTACTCCGCATGGTTGTAATGATATGGCCGGGAAATTTAAGGATCGCTTCAACCAAACGCTTTTGCTTTGGGCTGACTTTGCCCCACGCCGAAAAGGTGTTTTTGCTGGTACTGTTCTGGGCGATGCGGTCAACCTCCTCGGTCAAATCCCGCCACGCATGGGAAAGGGAATCAATCACCAGTACCTTGTACCCGGTTTTGATACATTCGTCCATTGCTCTGATATAGTGGTCAATGTTCTTCTCTTGGAGATCCTCGACAACAAAAGTAAACCGGTCCGCATATTTGGACGCTGACCGGGCCTCCGTATCAATGACCGCAAAAGGCACCTTCATTTTTTCCGCGATCCCCTTCGCCATCCGCATGGCCGTCATGGTTTTCCCGGAACCGGACGGGCCGAATAACGCGCACCGCAAATACAGTTGGGTACGTTCCGCTTTCTTAAAAGCCATCTTCTTTCTCCTTTGCCCCTACCATGTAGGGGTCTTTAATAAAACTTGATGTTAAAACCATAGGCGATTAATCATCGTCATCGTTCCCGTCAGCGAGATAGCCTTTCTTGGAGGGAATAAAGACAATTTTCTCCACTTTGTCATCCGTCTTTACGTCATCATCCGTAGGCCAATTGATGTCCTCCGTGAGAACCAGAGAGCCATTGTCCGTGCCCATCCATTGGGCTTTAGACGGATTGATATAAGCGTAATCCCGACAAAAATCTTGTTTGCCATACCAATCCAGCCGCAGCCTGGTTGACGATATGTTGATATAATCAAAACCTGTTTCAACCTTTCCCGACTTGAAATAGACTTTGAAATCAAAGGGCGAGCGTGTCCGGCCTCCGATATTGAGGATATGCCCCACATCTTCCAATGCGGATTTATAGGTATTCAATTCAAAGATGATGGCGCGCAGCATATCATACGAAAAGTCAGGGATTCTCGCTCCCATATTGCAAATGTCAGGAATCCGGTCATGCAGTTCAGGCAAAAGGTTATCCTTGCAATACTCCGTAATCTCAATGATGGTGAGCCTGTTTGATTTGAAGTGGTAATGTATCCTTCCGGGCCGGTTCAAGAGATACTCGGAAAGGTTGCGGGTATCATTACAGGTCAGCAAAAACAGTTTCTTGGCGGCGAGTGTGGAATCAAACATATTGAGTAAGCAGTCCTGCCGTTCCATTTCATCCTGTTCCGTCTTGGTTTGGTTGGTGTAATGCTTCTCGAACTCGTCCAAAACGATGACACAAGGCTGATGAATGGTGTCGATAAAGGAAGTTATGTTTCCCAGGTTTTGCTTAACCAGAATAACCGGAAGCCCGATGCTGAGGGCTTCACTGCTGATTTTCTTGATGGTCAGGCTTTTTCCAAGCCCTTTTGAGCCTGAAATCAACACGCCCAGATTCCCTTCGGTTGCATCAAAGGACTGTAAAACCTGCCGGGATATTTGTTCAACATTGCCGTACAGCTTTTGGGTGATGTTGAAATTGTTATCAATTTCATCTAGGCTGTACCCTTTTTCCTTATCCAGGCGTAATTCGTAGATTTTAGCCGGGAGATTGTCCATTACCGAGATTGCATTACCGGCAAATACCAGGTAATTCCGTTCATTCTTTATCACCAGATTCTTCATTGGTTCCTCCAATAGTGGTTTTTTCGCTCCCGATGGATAATCGGAAGTCTCAATCGGGACTAAGCCCAATTTTCCAGTTCAATTTAAGTCATTGAGTACGACATATAATGACGCACTGGGAAATATCTTTTTTTATGAAATACCTTGTTTTAGGGAGATAAGACAAACTCCCCATTATGCCGCCGCTTTTTCCTCCTTTTCGTCTACAGCTTTAACGCAACCCTGATAATAATTACAGAACCCGCAGCACCGGCAATACGATAGGCATTTGGTGGATTCACCGGGGCGTGTTTCAACGTAGTGGCCTTTGCCGAGATCGGCGGCCATTTCCTCCGCTTCCGCTTGCTTATCAAGAAGCCGGATTGCGGTTTTCCGGCCTTCCTTTTTGACGGCGTATTTGGTCGCCTTGTCCCACCGTTCATCGGGGGTACAGGGGGGTATATCGCCGTCCCCCAATGCCGCGCATCTGACATATTCCCGGACCTTGCTTTTGATATATTTTTCTATTTTGAGCAGGTTGAGGAAGGTAACATCAAACTCATAGACATACACCGGATTTTTGGGGTACTGGTAATCACGGGCTGCATCGGTTTTACTGTGGTCTTTCAGCAGGGCGATGAACCGGCATTGCTTAACCTTAAATCCGTTCTTGGCAAGGAGCCAGGCATAGATCATGCCCTGATTGTACCAATCCTCAAAATCGTTGAACTTGACCTTCCAAACCGAGGCGGTTTTGTAATCGCAGATAATACCATTCTGCATATCGTAGTTGTCAATACATCCGGTTACGGTAATATCACCTACCGGGTAGCTCATCACCTGCTCGGTAAAGTCGTTCTCTCCTTCCTGTTCCAAAAGGGAGTGTACCGCCGTACCCCAAATCGCCCAAATCCGGTCAGAGACATCATCCTCCAATTCATCCCAATGGCGATCAGTAAGGATGATATGCTTCACGCCCTGCAAGAGGGTGGTAGCCGAGATACATCCCGGCTCATTGTGCCGTTCCGTTGAGACTGCTTTTACCAGTCCAGCCGGAAGATTCAACTTGTTGGTTATTTTCATAGATACCTCTTTATAGGTGCTGCGGATTCGCTGCACATGTAAATAGAAATGGAACTACGTTCCACATAATGCGCCGTATAACAAAAACGGCTGCCCTTTTAGGGACAGCCGGTAAAATATAAGTGGATTACTAATAGGGATTATGAGCGGATTAGGGTATTTCTTTCTTCATCCTTTCCGCAATAATTTTTGCAATAACCGCGTTGACGCTCTGTTTTTCTCCAAGCTCTAATAGCTTTCTTTTGCCAATGCGTCTATCAGCGGATTTTAGCATATCCGTTAAACCCCATTTGTCATTTTCAAATACTTTAGCGAATAGAAGTTCCTTTGGGGTATCAATGTATTCACATATTACACTGGATATTTCGCTAATATCGGAGCCATAGGGGTATATGCCTTGCAATGTGTCCTTTATACTTGATTCTCCATCTGAGCTTTCAAATATTGGAAGTGACAAAAAGTTTTTAGGATAATCAAAAATAATTTCTTTATTTAAGGTTATCCAATATCGCGGCAAGTCCGTACTTCCTCTGTTAGAATCCATACGGTATGCCGCGCAATGGATTTGGAAATCCAGTTCAGGAGAAATCAGCTTGTAAATCTCCCGCTGTAATTTGCTCCAGGGTTTTTGCTTATTTGCCCCATGTCGATAATTCATATCTCCCCCAAAGTAAAGAATAATTTGCCAGAGTGCCCGTGTCAAGGTCAATGTTCAGAGCCTCCTACGCTGTTTCCTCCTCCTCTTCGTCGTCTTCGTCCAGATAACCGAGTTCGATCATGTCCTCGCGGGTCATATCCCAGCTATCATCTTGGAGGACTTCACCGTTTTGGCTTTCAAAGATACCCCTGTACCCTACGCCGCCTTCGCTGTATTCCAGCGTGAAAGACAAACCGGTATACTTTTTGGTAAGGGCCTCCATTATTGGGATCGGGGGAGACCAGGCGGTTTCATACCAGAGCGTAATAGAACTATCATTGTCTTCAATATCGCAATCGGAGACATTCCATTTCGTACCCCAATTATTGAGGTTCTTTTCGTACCAGTCATCGCCCGTATCCCCTAAAGGAACAATCTTTTCAAAGTCAAGAAATAACCGTCCGTATTCATCCTTTGAAAAACATTCGGCCAGAAAAACATCAAGGTCTTTTCTGTCACCTACTATTTTCAAATCGTTTTCGCACCAGTTTGGCATAGTAACCTCCTCTTAATTACCGGTTACTTAGTAACCGACCTGTAGCTTTGTTGGGCTTTCTCCATTATCTCCGCAAATTGGCAGATGTGAAAAACATCATTGCCGACCCACAGATGATACTCGTCAATATACCGGCATACCCTTCTCATAACCGAGCCATCGCATAAAGCGATCTCAATTTCTTCCCCATCGTTTAGGGTGAATACGTCGTGATAGGACGTGTCGATAAACCGTATTTTTTTTGTTTCCATTCAAGCCCTCCCGGTAAGGCATTTTTTCTTTGAGGCTCACAGGCTATGATCCTCCCGCGACAAATATTTTTCATCCTTCCAAGGCCAATTCCAGACTTTGGGATTCCACGTAACTCTTGAGTACCGCCGCCTTTTTCTGGTAATGGTTAAGCCATCCCTGATAATACCGATTGTCCTTAACGACCGGATGAACCTTTTTCACCATCCATAACGGAGCATTGTAGACAGGCGGCCCATAGGTAACGGATATGTCTTTATAACCCCATCCGTCCCGTCCACCGGAAGCAGTCTTAACGTAGATAAGGTCTGTTTGCCCCCGGCCTTCAATGAAATACCAGTGACCTTCCCGTTGTACGGTGTACCCGGATTGCTCAAGCATTGACTTGAAGCGATCTAACACATCCCTGCTGGATTTGCAGCTATATATAAACATCCATCCCATTAAGCCGCTCCTGGGCAGGTCAACTCTTTTATCAAGTTGACAGCGCCTTTGCCGTATTTCTCGTTGATGATGTCGTTCAAACATTTGTCATCATCCTCATAATTGCCGTGTTGCTCATGCAGCCAATCATCGAACTTGAAAACGTCAATTACCGTCCTCTTGGTCACAATCATCAGCAAGCCATCCAGAAATGGATTGAGCTTCGTATGAAAGGTCTCGACGAACTGTTTATGCGCTTGCGGTAAAGTCATAATTTCCTCCTTTAAGGTTTAATCTGAATAATAAATGATCCGTCTATACTGATGGTTTATAGCATTGCTACTACACATAGATAATATTTAAATGAAGAAATGGTTTGGTACAAAAAAAGGGCGGGGAAATCCCACCCTCATGCTTACTCCCGGATAGGATATTCAATAGATTAGGCAGACTTTTTTTCGTCAAATCCCAATAACTTTATATCACCGGTTTCAAGCAGCTTTAAATTTGGTGTGTTCCACAATTTGAATGCTTCCACCACCGAGACATCAAACTCGCTCTGAATATCCTTATAGCTGTTTATCCAGGGTGTACTCATTGAAATGCTTGATCACCCAAATGATAATAGAGTAGATATTGTCCTCATTGAAGTCGAGGGTGTTAAACTCCTCCATCTCTGAAAGCAATTTGTGCCGGTAGTCATGGGTAATATCGGGAGCCCAAATTGAATCCCGGTTATCAAGCGGAATATTTTTTACATCAACGGTGATTTTCATAGCCCCTCCCTGATTTTTTTCATTGCCTGCTCATAGCCAAAGCAACAGGCGATAAATGATATAGCATCAAACGGCCCCAACGCATTATCTTCAATGATTTTGTTTACCTCATCGGCTGCCGCTGAATCATCGAAGTCACCCCATAGCTCAAACAGTTTGCTGTAGTCGATGTGCAGGGAATCTTTTATCAGAGCTGCGTAATCCCGGATAATGCGCCGAAGCCGTCTGATTTCGGCTTGACACGCCCTGACGCTTTCTTTATCAGTCATGGTTTTCTCCAGAGAATGAAATAAGCCGCCCCACACGGGACGGCCTGAACATTAAGGGTGTTCTGTTTTTAGGGTAAGATGATTACCAATTCTTGAGATGGTCGATGGTCTCACCGATTGTTTCTTCATCCAGTTTATAGCCATCAAAATCGCTGGTTATATTCCGCCATAGCATTTCTGCGTGTTGGGATACACTGAATACATGAAGCTGTTCGATGTTCGTAACCGGATAATCTGAACCGTTTGTTTCCCGCCAATCGTCAAGGGCAATCTCGACTTCATTCCAGCATTCCGCAAGGACATGGCGGGTAGCAGCCTGATTAAACATGACATTCCCATTAATACGGATACCCTCGGTTGCATTGGACGGGATTTCCTGGATACAAGCGTTCATCGCCAAATCAGGGAAATGTTCCAAATAATCAATGAGCATGGATTTGGCATAATCATGGATGCTTGCAAGCCACTCGTTACCGTCTTTAAGCTTTGAACCACAACGGGAACAAAATACGTCATACTGCCCGAAAGCCCATATTCCGCATTTAGGACATTCTTTGTAGAGTTTCATGTTTGGAACTTTGCCCATAAAACCTCCTTTGGTTTACAATAGTCCCTTTGTGATAAGGTCCAATAATTCCTGGCTAATTGCCTGTATACGTGTAGCAATGCTATAAACCATCAGTATAGACGGATCATTTATTATTCAGATTAAACCTTAAAGGAGGAAATGGTTTGGTACAAAAAAAGGGCGGGGAAATCCCACCCTCATGCTTACTCCCGGATAGGATATTCAATAGATTAGGCAGACTTTTTTTCGTCAAATCCCAATAACTTTATATCACCGGTTTCAAGCAGCTTTAAATTTGGTGTGTTCCACAATTTGAATGCTTCCACCACCGAGACATCAAACTCGCTCTGAATATCCTTATAGCTGTTTATCCAGGGTGTACTCATTGAAATGCTTGATCACCCAAATGATAATAGAGTAGATATTGTCCTCATTGAAGTCGAGGGTGTTAAACTCCTCCATCTCTGAAAGCAATTTGTGCCGGTAGTCATGGGTAATATCGGGAGCCCAAATTGAATCCCGGTTATCAAGCGGAATATTTTTTACATCAACGGTGATTTTCATAGCCCCTCCCTGATTTTTTTCATTGCCTGCTCATAGCCAAAGCAACAGGCGATAAATGATATAGCATCAAACGGCCCCAACGCATTATCTTCAATGATTTTGTTTACCTCATCGGCTGCCGCTGAATCATCGAAGTCACCCCATAGCTCAAACAGTTTGCTGTAGTCGATGTGCAGGGAATCTTTTATCAGAGCTGCGTAATCCCGGATAATGCGCCGAAGCCGTCTGATTTCGGCTTGACACGCCCTGACGCTTTCTTTATCAGTCATGGTTTTCTCCAGAGAATGAAATAAGCCGCCCCACACGGGACGGCCTGAACATTAAGGGTGTTCTGTTTTTAGGGTAAGATGATTACCAATTCTTGAGATGGTCGATGGTCTCACCGATTGTTTCTTCATCCAGTTTATAGCCATCAAAATCGCTGGTTATATTCCGCCATAGCATTTCTGCGTGTTGGGATACACTGAATACATGAAGCTGTTCGATGTTCGTAACCGGATAATCTGAACCGTTTGTTTCCCGCCAATCGTCAAGGGCAATCTCGACTTCATTCCAGCATTCCGCAAGGACATGGCGGGTAGCAGCCTGATTAAACATGACATTCCCATTAATACGGATACCCTCGGTTGCATTGGACGGGATTTCCTGGATACAAGCGTTCATCGCCAAATCAGGGAAATGTTCCAAATAATCAATGAGCATGGATTTGGCATAATCATGGATGCTTGCAAGCCACTCGTTACCGTCTTTAAGCTTTGAACCACAACGGGAACAAAATACGTCATACTGCCCGAAAGCCCATATTCCGCATTTAGGACATTCTTTGTAGAGTTTCATGTTTGGAACTTTGCCCATAAAACCTCCTTTGGTTTACAATAGTCCCTTTGTGATAAGGTCCAATAATTCCTGGCTAATTGCCTGTATACGTGTAGCTGCTTCCCGGTAGCCTTCATCTTCCGGGCTGACGGTTGACCAGCGTTCATTAAACAGTTGCATTAAGGGACTGCCGACCCACGCATGGCGTTCAATCAGTTTTATTTTTTCAGGACTAATACCGCTCATTCTTTTCTCCTTTTGCAATACTGATTCTACCAATCGCTGTATCAGGGTGAACCGGGAAATGCCAATCAACCTCATCAGCAGGGAGTGTTGAATGAATTTTCCCACCGATTACCAAGCCGCAATGCTTTTTTACATTTACAGCGGCTTGTTCTTTACTTTCCGCTGCCACTAAGAATTTGCCGGTGAATATGAACCGTGTTTTGACCGTGAATGTTTTCATCGTAACCCCCTACACCCGGAAAGCGTCTAACGCCCCGTCACAATCCATGTCTTCAAGTTCGCTGACAAGGCCGTCAAAGTCCTCTGATGAGCCAAGCATATCCGCAACCATATTGACCACGAATAATTCCAGCCCCCAATCATCGGCAAGGTTTTTAAGATAATCCTCCCGATCTTTATAACCGTTTCGGGTATAGACATCCTCACGTTCTTTTAATCCACTCATGTTTTCGGTTCCTCCTTATTCCCGGAATTATCCGCTTCACAGCTTTTAATTTTTTCTTCCAGCGAATCTACCCACCTGTTCCACGGCAGTTTTTGCGGATTTTTGTAATAATCTTTCAGCATGGATAGCATCTGATTGTCATTCGCCATAATTTCAAGCAAACAGGCGGCATCGTAAAGCCAGGATTGGGTCTCGTTGTCAATAGCAGATTTTTCTTTAAAGTCAGCGTATTTAGTAAACGCCTGCCAAATTGCGGTAATGGCTTTCCTCACTAAATTATAGGTCATGTTACTCTCCTTTACGGCTTTGCCGCTACAAGATTGATTCAGAGCATAGCGTATGATCCTCCGATTAAAATTAAGGCCGCCTAAATAGACGGCCTTTAAATGGATTCTGCTAACAGATTCGTACCCCGCCTATCACCATATACCCGTAATCGTGCCAACCGTTACCCGGATAGTTTTTCCAGATATGCCGCAATCCCCGCATAGGAACATCCCCTGAAGCAACAATTTCTCCGCTCAAAGACACCATATAATAGGCACTCATATACTCGTCACAACTATTGCGGACCAGTTCCTTTGCTTTACGGCGTACTTCCTTTTCGGCCTTCCGTTTATCGTCATACCAGTTTTCATACACGATACCCATGCATCCACCGGAAACGATACCATGGTATTTTTCCTTCATCGCTTGCTCCTTGTGTTAAAAATAAAGCTGCCTTATCAAGACGGCTTAATAATGAAAATAGACCGGGATATAAAACCAGCCTTTGGGGTCATGGGGAATCTCGTAACTGCAATCGGTAATATTGAAATACGGCATATCATCTGAAAGCCCCTGGTCATACAACAACCCGGCTCTGCGGTAGTAATCCCCCGCCATGCCGTACCATTTCTTTTCTACCTGTTCTTTGGCTGCGGTTACAAACTTTTCTGCCTTTGCCAGATAATCGTGTTTAGCGATAGTCTCATTAAAAATGAGACGCTTATCCGCTAAGGTGCCGCATTCATTGTCTATTACCTCGTATCCGTCATAAAACGAATTTTCGTTTTCAAGGTAATTGTTGACATGCCGTTTTGCCATTTCAATATTTTCCGCACTTGCAAGGAAATACATAGTCAAATGTGACATACATCCTTCAAATAAAAGCCCCCACCCCGAAAGGTGAGGGCTCGGTTGTGAACGGCATTAGGCCGCCAATTCCAGGATGATTTCTTGCGCCTGGTTCATCACCTCATCGCCGTCAAGAAACCGGGCCATCTTCGTGTCGGCATAGGTGGCCGTTTTGCGCCTCGGTTCGGCGTTGCTGCGGTAATCCGCAAGCGCCTGATACGCTCCCCATGCTGACCCCCGGAAGTTTTGGAGATCATCTTTCTGCTTGAAAATCGTCTTGATCAGTTCCTTGACTTCCTTATTAGCATTGGCCTGCCGCTTGGTCATATCCCTTGAAACCGGGTACAGCTTGTCCAGTACCTTCCCGATGTTGACCTTCTTCCCGGCCAGGTTTGACGCAAAAGTTTCAAGATCATGGAAATACTTTGAGGCTGCTCCCATGGTCCGCAACGCTTCATCCTGACGTTGCGCCATCATGGATAGATGCCGGATTGAGATTTTCCGGGTAGCTGTGTTTAATGCCGCCTGTAAGGTGTTATTGCAAACTACCCGGATGCCGGTCAAAAAGACCTGCAAACAGGCGGACCCGTCATGGGCATTGGACAGGCACAGGTAGGGCTGGTATTCATCGCCCATGATCCGGCCTTTCGGCATATTGACCAGCATAAACACCCGCCGTCCATTCCAGAGGGAACCGGCGGTTTCATAAGTGCATTTGACCTTGCCATTCCCGATAAGTTCATCGGCAAAGGCGAATACGTCCCGGTTCTGCGCTACGCAATACCGGTCAGATACAATGCCGAGGACTTCCTTCGTATCGCTCCGCACATTTGCCTTAAAACCGGGAATCTCTTGTGCAAAGTTGCTGGAAGAAAAGACCGGCGTTTGGTTGACGGTCCATTCCAGCTTCGCCGCTTTGATAGCGTCCTTGGATGTGAGTACCCCATCCAATACCGCCCCTAAGCCGTGCCAGGGAACAACGCCACGGCCAGAGAACATGAAATCGTTCTCCATAATTTTGTGTGCCATAGTAACACCTCCAAAAATGAAATAGGCCGCCCTAAGTCAGGCGGCCTTATGTGATATTTCCAGGCAGCAACGCTGCCGCAATACAGGGGTTAATGATTTGAGGATCATAGGATTAGGTTTCTTCCATAAGGTCCTTCAAAGACATATCCCGAATTTCATCATCTTCCGGGAGAAAGCCGTTTTTCTGGAAACTGAAATAGCCGGATTTTCCGATAATAAGGTGATCCAAAACATGGATGCCCAAAACTGCCCCGGCAGAGACAAGCTTTTTGGTTATTTCTCTGTCTTCCCTTGACGGCCCCAAACTACCCGATGGATGATTATGACAAAGGATCACGGCAGCCGCTAAGTCTTGAATAGCCGGATAAAACACTTCCCTTGGATGTACGATTACTCTATTAACATTCCCGGTACTCACGATGCGGACTGATAATGGCTCATGGACTACATTGAGTGTGACCACGATGAATTGTTCCTTTTTTGCCTGGGCATACCTTTTTACAAGGCCATGGTTGAGTTTCTCCGGGGAAGGGTGCGGTTTATCTTAGGGGATAAAAGCGGACCTGCTACGTTCCCCTCAATGATCGTGATTTGGACGCCCCGGTGGAGTGAAAG
>BNUV01000086.1 GCA_025997615.1 Spirochaetia bacterium | reverse complement strand
CGATCAAGGGCGTAATCGCAATGCCGGCCATCACCGCCAGGGTTACAAAAAAAGTGAGAAAGGTAAAAATACAACTCAAAAATTCCTTTGTTTTTTCCCGATCATTTTCCAGGAGATATTCCTTAAAGGTGGGGATAAAAGCCACGGCGATGGAACCTTCGGCAAAGAGGCGGCGGAAAAGATTGGGGATCATAAAGGCCACCGAAAAGGCATCCGAAAGGGCGCTGGTTCCCAGGAGGCTGGCCTTAACCATTTCCCGTAAAAGCCCCAGCACGCGCGAAGCGAGCGTTAAGAGCGATAGTATAGATCCGTGGCGCAAAAGGCTGCGGCCGCTGCTACTGCTATTGTTGCTATTGCTGCTACTACTGCTAATATCACTCATAACGACAACATATCCTGGGGCCTGTTGCTGATGATCCCTTCGCAGCCCATGGCGAGAAGCTCCTTTGCCAGGGCGGGATCATCGACGGTCCAGGGAACCCGGGGGAAAGGGCGGAACCGGGATGCCTGAAGATGAACCGGTTTGAGGTAATCGCAGGAAGAAATCACCCGGCCGAAACCGCGCCGCAGCAAAAAAGGAATATCTTTACCGGCGCTCCAGATAATCGCTGTGGGAACCGTGGGGCAAAATCCCTTGAATGTTTTGATACCGAAGGGATTAAACGAAGAAACCGTTACCGATTCCAATATTTTTTTACCAAAGGAAATTATTTTTTTTGCCGCCAACGAAGGCAGCGGATCGTTAAAAACTTTCCGGCTTTTAAGTTCAATGTCGATGTACATACCGGGACAAAATTCTTCCAGCACTTCTTCCAGCAGGGGAGGGTGTTCTCCCCCCACGTCGATGGAACGGATTTCGTCCAGCGAAAGATCTTCGATTTCTCTGCCGCTGCCCTTGTTATCCGTCCGGGCAGTCCGGTTAAAGCTATGATCGTGGGCTACCACCAGTTCGCCGGTGGCGCACACATGAATGTCCAGCTCTATGCCCGGCGCGCCGATTTCCCGGGCTTTTTTGAAGGCGGCCATGGTATTTTCCGGTGCCAATGACGAACAGCCCCGGTGGGCAAAAAGCAGAGGTCGTTTTCTATCGGGGAGCAGGGGAATTTTTTTCATGGCCTTTCACCGTTTTTCATTTTTGCCTTGAGGGCCTCCAAAGCCGCGTCCGCCTGTGTGTCTTTTTCCAGCGCCGCCAGTTCCCGTTCGGTTTTTGCCGTTTCTTCATCGCCGGGCAGCCTCCCCTGGGCGATTAACAGTTCCTGCTCCAGAAGATCCGGATCGATGCCCCGTTCACGGGCGGCGAGGCCGGGGAGCTGCCCTTTCATTTTTTCGATTTGAGCTTTCAATTCGGCGATTTCGTTTTCCAGAATCTTTTCTTTTTCACGGATTCTTGCGGCTTCTTTTTCCCCGTCTTCCGCCAATTTCGCCGCATTTCTAGACAGGGCCAGCTCAATGCGGCCTTCCCATTTTTTCCGGGTTTCGCTCAATTCGGCAAGATTTTTTTCCGTCAGTTTTAGGGTACTGATAAATTGAAAAATATAGTCCTTTGCGCTAGCAGCGTTCATGCCGGAAAGATCATCCGCCGCCTTTTCCGTTTTTTCATCGATTAAGTTTTCCATGTTGATTTCCCCAGCAAAATAGCCCGGACAAGATTTTCCGCGGCAAAGCTTAAATCCCGGCGGCTGTCTTTAATCATTGCATCAAGACCTATCTGCCCACAGGCGATGGACACCGCATAGTCGAAGGAACCATTTTCCAGCAGCGCCCGCACATCTCCCCCCAAGGCTCCCGAAATAAGGGCCGCGGGAACACCGGCCTTCCGGCTCTCCCGCGCTACCACGGAACAGAGTTTCCCCCCGGCGGTTTGTCCATCGGTCATGCCCTCGCCGGTGATTAAAAGATCCGCATCCTTTATTTTATCAAAAAAACCGGAGTACCGCATCACCAGAAGGGCGCCTGATTCCATGGCCGCCCCCAGGCAGATCCGCAGAGCCGCTCCCACCCCTCCGGCGGCGCCGTCCCCCGGCTGTTCCACGTCTTTGGCCAGTCCCGCCCTGATCCAGGCATTCCCCAGTTTGGCCAAACCCGCGTCCAGAACCTTGACCATTTCGGGATTGGCGCCTTTCTGGGGGCCAAAAATAGCGGAAGCCCCCCGGGGCCCCAGCAGGGGATTGGTCACATCGCAGGCCACTTTTATCGACACATTCCTGAGCCGCTTGTCCGCCCCGGCGGCGTCCACCGAGGCAATTTTCGCCAGCGCCTCTCCGCCCCGGCCCACCGGGAGCCCCTTATCATCCAGAACCTTGAAACCCAGGGCGCTGATAAGGCCTATGCCACCGTCGTTGGTGGCGCTTCCCCCTATGCCGATGATCAGCTCCCTGGCGCCGGTATCCAGGGCCGCCTTGATAAGCTCCCCGGTGCCGTAACTGGTGGCTTTAAGGGGGTTGAGCTCTTCCCGCTTTAAAAGCTCGATTCCCGAGGCGGAGGCCAGATCCAGCACCGCCGTCCGGCCATCATCAATCAGGCCGAATTGGGCCTTAACCGGATCGCCCAAAGGCCCGGTAACGGTTACCGTGATAAATCGCCCCCCCGCCGCTTCGGTAACGGCCCGGGCAGTTCCTTCCCCTCCGTCCGCCAGGGGGATTTTGCAGACCTCCGCAGTTTTATCCGCCCGTAAAATGCCTTCTTCAATGGCGGCACAGGCCTCGGGGGCGCTCATGTTTCCCTTGAATGAATCCGGCGCGGCAATTATTTTCATCATACATAATTCTCCGATAAAAACATAAAACTTCCGATATTAATGTAAGTATGATGAAGTTAATATTCAAGGGTTTGGCGAAGGGTGTTATTTTAAGCCTTTTTCTGCCCGTGCTGGCGGGAGCCCAGGAACATCCCGCCGCGGCGAAATTGGCCGGATTCAATACGGGCTCTTACCGTACGATTGAGCGTTCCGACTGGTCAAGATACGACAACGGCAAATACATGGGCCATGTGTATCGGGAAGTCCGGGCGACGCTGAATCCGAAAATAGAGGGCCATAACCAGGGCCTTTTATATCAGGGAAATTTTTTCGTCCTTGAAGAAACGCTGAAGGATCTTCGTCAAAGCGCCCGGGCGGTGAATGATGTGGTTCCGGTAAGTTTTCAGATTTTTCCTTCCGGAGATGTCCGTATTGATGAGGACCGGGGATTTCCTTCGCTCCGGGGTTTTCCCTCTTTTCCCGCCGAGGCGGTTCGCCCGGGTTCAAGATGGATAGCCCAGGGGGTCCGGGTGGTCGATCCTTTGAACGAAGGTTTTCCCGTGGCGGTTCCCTTCGCCGCCGAGTATGAGTATCAGGGGATAGAAGATTACCGGGAGCAAAAGGTTCATCGCATCTCCGCCAAATACGCTTCCCGTTATTCGGGATTTTCCGGCGGCGGGGGCCGCTGTTTTAACGGTCTTCAGGGGAGCCACACGGTGGATATTCTGCTCCGGGTTTCCGACGGTCTGCCTCTGCTCATGCGGGATAATCTGGACGAAACTTTTTCATGGCCCGGCGGTAATACCGTACGGTTCCGGGGCTTTACCCTAACCTTTGGCGAGGGGACTATCCCCCTGAATACCGACCGGATAATCGCTTCGATTAGCTCCGGCGCGGCATCCGACAAAGGGTCCAAGCCCGTACCCGCGCCTGTGCCCAGACCCGCACCCGCGGGCGCTCCTGCTGCAAAACCTGCTCCGGCAATTCCCCCCGTGCCTCCTCCCCCTCCGCCTGACAAAACCGAATGGGAAAAAACCACCAACATAGAAATAACAGCGGTTCCCGAGGGCTTAAGGCTTACGGTTAAAGATATTCGTTTTGCGCCGGACTCGGATGAGTTTTTGGCCGCCGAATATCCCCGGCTGGATAAAATTGCCGAAGCCCTCAAACAGGCGCCGGATCGGACTTTCCTTGTGGAAGGTCATACCGCCGCCATTGGCCGCCCCCAGGGTGAAATGGAACTTTCCATTCAGCGGGCGAAACGCATGGTGGATGAGCTGGTCCGCCGGGGCATAGGCGCCGACCGTTTCCTCTACAAAGGCTGGGGCGGCGGAAAGCCCCTGGGGGATAACTCTACCGAGGAAGGCCGCAGCCTTAACCGCCGGGTAGAGATTACGATTTTGGAATAGAGAAAAACATACCTCGTCCAAGCCGGGAATTATTCCCGGGTTCTTGATGATCGGATGTTAATATGGTACAATACAGATAATGATAAACGCTATAGCAAAACTGATACTTGCCTTAAATGGCAATGTAAAGAAAAGCCAGCTTGCGGCGGGGTTTGCCTGGGGGCTGCTCCTGGGCC
Organism: Spirochaetia bacterium; assembly: GCA_025997615.1. Lineage (GTDB taxonomy): Bacteria > Spirochaetota > Spirochaetia > Treponematales > Breznakiellaceae > BNUV01. The sequence continues at coordinate 9,423 of BNUV01000086.1, read as the reverse complement.
TGGTTCCCTCTCTTAATCCCTTCTGGATTGTGCTTCTTCTGATTTCTTTTTTCTTTCGGCATAACCATGGCTCAAAGCTGCTTTCCCTGGCACTGCTTAAACTGTTCTCGCCGCTCATTGGGCCGCCCCTTGATGTTCTGGGCTGGGAGCTGTTGCACATTGAAGCGTTACAGCCCTTCTTTATTGCGCTCTACAATATGCCCTTTGTACCTTTCACTAAATTCAACAATACCCTGGTTGCAGGGGGGCTTGCCGCAGGGATAGTCCTCTGGCTGCCAGCTTTCTTTTTGTTCATCGTGCTGATTCCGATTTACCGGAATACACTTGCGCCGAAGATCAAAAACTCGAAACTGGTTAAAGCCATTGCGAAAATTCCGTTTCTTAAAGCTATCGACAAGGCGATTTCCGGGGGCCAGTCATGAAAAAAACCATTAAACAGAAAGTATTTGAAAAGTCCTATGTGAAACATCTGGAACATTCCGGCGACAGAAAGTTTTTTGCATCCTGTTTTGAATTAAAGGAAGATGTATTTACGCTTCGGGAGGGGCTTTCAAAGGCTGAGCTAAAAAAACTTAAACTGCTGTTTAAGGATATAAAGAACAACCGGAAGGGTGGAGTTAAGCTGGTCCCGCTGTTTTTTGCAGCGGCGGTAGCGGCGGCGCTGGTTATTTTCTTTACGGTCTTTGCCAATCCGCTTTTGGAGCGGGCCATGGAAATGGGGCTGGAAGCGGCTTTTGAAGCCAAGTCCGATGTGGATGATTTCCGTTTGAATTTGATCCGCTTCCGTATTTCCATCGGCGGGATCACCGTGGCGAACCGGGACAGCCCTATGCAGAATTTGTTTCAGATGAGCAGGACGGTGATCAGCTTGAAGAGCGGAGCGGTATTGCGGGGGAAAATCTATATCGAGGAAATTCGGGCGGATAGCATCCGTTTTGGAACAGCCCGGACGGTTTCGGGCGCTTTACCGGAGAAGCCGCCCAAGGTAAAAAAGGAGAAACCCAAAAGCGATGCGCCGCCGCTGGTTGACCTGCAAAATTTTGATGCGATGGCCCTGCTCGACCGGGAATACAGCAAACTCAATACTCCTCTGTTATATGATAAGTCCATTGCGGCGTACAACGAAACCCTGGCGAAATGGCAGGGACAGGTAGACCTCGCCTCTTCCCGGGCTGACGAATTGAAGGTGGCGGCCCAGCCGCTGCTCAGCCTCAATGTGAACAATATACGGGATATTGAGACCATTACACGCACCGTTCAGGATATTAGCACCATGGTAACAACCGTGCAAACCGCCGCCGATGATGCGGCAAAAATGGTGAGCGGAATCGAGGATGATATTAACACTGCCAGAAACCTGGAGCAGAGCGCCCGAACCGCGCTGACGGACGACATAAATCATTTGAAGTCATATATCAATCTTGGCAGCGGCGCGGCTTTTTCCGCTTTGGAACCTTCGATTCGGGAGGTGCTTTCGGATTCCGCCGACCAGTACCTGGACTACGGCCTCCGCGCCCTGGAAATTATTGAAAAACTGAAAGCCCAGGTCCCGGCCCAGGCTGCTGCTTCCGCCTCCACCCAGGTTGTCGCCAAAGCCCTGGGTTCCGCCCCCGCCCCAGTCCAGGCTGCCGCCCAAGCCGCTACCCAAGCAATCGTCAATGCTGCGGCCCAACCCAAAACGGCGAAGCCAAAGAAAGTGGTCTTTAAGGGTCGGGACGTGAACTTCCCCACGCGGACCTATCCCGCTTTTTATCTGGGTGTGCTTGCTTCGGACTTCACGCTGGACACGTGGAATTGGGCCTTTGACCTCCGGGACATCAGCTCGAATCCTGATTTGACCAACAGGCCGGTTTCCCTGACGCTGGGTCTTAAAGAAGACGGCGGCAGCCTAAAGCGGGAAGTTGCCTTTAAGGGCAGCGCCGATTTCAGGACTACTGCACAAGAGCGCTTCAGTGCCGGCATCAACGGAAAAGGTTTTCCGGTAAGTCTGGGGAACCAGTTGAGCCAGGCAGGCATCAACGGGTTTACCGGCAACACAGCGTTTTCCATGAACTTAAGCGGCCGTACTGATGGCGGTGCTGCAGGCGGCGGCGATGTTTCGATAACACAGGCCCGCGTGGTAGACCCGGAGGGAACTCTTGCCCAGGCGGTAGCCGACGCGGTAGAGGAGGCCGGTTCTGTCGATTTAGGCATTCAGTATACCCATGCGCCCGACCGGAATGATGAATTCAAAATCACCACAAACATCAACGAGCTTATCAACCGTGCCGTGCGGAACATGGTCAATGCGTATGCCAAAAAAGCCATGGACGAAGTTGAGCGGGTTCTGCGGGAGCGAATCGCCGATTATATAGATGGAAGATTTGTTTCCAAAGAAGAAATGGATACGGTCTTTAAAGCTGCCCGCGGCGATAAGGCCGCTGTGGATCAATTGAAGAACACCCTTGCAAATAAGAAAACCGAGTTTGAGCAGAAGCTTAAAACTGCGGCGGATCAGGCGGTGCAGCAGGCAAAAGACGAGGCGGTGAAGCAGGGTCAAGAGGCCCTTCAGGATGTCCTGCAGGGCAAACAGCCGTCCATCAAGCCTCCAAGCCTCCCCGGCGGACTGAAACTGCCCGGGCGGTAAAGCAGACCCCAACAATAAAACCACTGACAATAACTGACAAAAAAAGCCGCCCGGGAAGCAAGCTTCCTTCGGACGGCTTTTTTGTCTCAGGGGCGCAGAGGCCAATTTTACCCCAAACACCCCTGTGGTTTTAGTAGTCCATGCCTCCCATACCGCCCATTCCGCCGCCGCCGGGCATTGCCGGGGGATCTTTCTTCTCGGGAATGTCGGTGATGGCACATTCGGTGGTCAGGAGCAGACTGGCGATGGAAGCCGCGTTCTGCAGGGCGGAACGGGTTACCTTTGCCGGATCGATGATGCCGGCCTTTACCATATCCACCCATTCCATCTTGGCGGCGTCAAAACCAATACCTTTCTTTTCGGACTTGGCCCGTTCGGCGATCACCGCGCCGTCCAAACCGGCATTTTCGGCGATCTGACGGATCGGTTCTTCCAGGGCCCGTTTCACAATCTTGAAGCCCACCTTTTCGTCATCGGTGAGGCCGGCAAGATCGGTCTTGTCCAGGGCGATGGCGGCCTGAATCAGGGCCAGCTCGCCGCCCGATACAATGCCTTCGTCGATGGCTGCCCGGGTAGCGGACAGGGCATCTTCTACCCGGTGCTTTTTCTCTTTCAGCTCTACCTCGGTGGCCGCTCCCACGTTGATCACCGCCACACCGCCGGCAAGCTTGGCCAGCCGTTCCTGGAGCTTCTCCCGGTCGTAATCGCTGGTGGTGTCTTCGATCTGGGCCTTGATCTGGGCGATCCGGTCCTGAATATCCTTCTGTTTGCCCGAGCCGTTGATAATCGTGGTATTATCCTTGTCGATTTTAACGGTTTTTGCCTTGCCCAGCTGTGTTATATCGGTATTTTCGAGCTTAAGGCCCAGCTCTTCGGAAATAACCTCGCCGCCGGTAAGGATGGCGATGTCTTCCAGCATGGCCTTGCGCCTGTCGCCGAAGCCGGGGGCCTTGACCGCGCAGGTACGCAGGGTGCCCCGGAGGCTGTTCACCACCAGGGTGGAAAGGGCCTCGCCGTCCACATCTTCGGCGATGATCAGGAGGGGCTTGCCGCTCTGGGCGATTTTTTCCAGCAGCGGGAGCATATCCTTCATGCCGGAGATCTTTTTGTCGTGGATCAGGATGTAGACATCTTCGTAGACGCTGGTCATGGTATCCCGGTCGGTAACAAAGTAGGCGCTGATATAGCCCCGGTCAAACTGCATACCTTCGACAAATTCGATGGTGGTGTCCATGGTTTTGGACTCTTCCACGGTGATAACGCCGTCCTTGCCGACTTTTTCCATGGCATCGGCGATAGTATTGCCGATTTCACTGTCGTTATTGGCGGAAACCGAGGCCACATGGGAAATTTCTTCCTTGTCCTTGATCTCCTTGGCGTTCTTTTTGATCTCTTCCACGGCGATTTCCACCGCTTTGTCGATGCCCCGCTTCAATTCGATGGGCGTCATCCCCGCAGCCACCGATTTGAGGCCCTCTTTTACCAGCGAATAGGCCAAAACCGTGGCGGTTGTGGTGCCGTCCCCGGCCACATCGTTGGTCTTGGTAGCCACTTCTTTAAGAAGCTGGGCCCCCATGTTCTCGTAGGGATCTGCCAGTTCCACCTCTTTGGCCACCGAAACCCCGTCCTTCGTTACCGTCGGGGCGCCGAATTTCTTGTCCAAAAGGACATTCCGACCCTTGGGGCCCAAGGTAACCTTGACGGCCTTGGAAATCTGCTCGACCCCGGACAGAAGCTTCCGCCGGGCCTCTTCGTTAAACAACAACTGCTTCGCCATAACTTATCTCCTCTTTCTATTTACCGGCCCGGGATGAAGGAACCCCTCCTATCTGCGAAGACCGGTTAGTATGATATGGATTTTGTCCCATAACAAGGACCCATCTCTAAAATAACAAATTTTTCTGATTGTGGCAATACCCTTTGACAAGGGATTAAAAGGGGGGCCTGAATTACCGGACCTTGTCCAATCTATTCTGTGCAGTAGGCGGCCCCCCTCGCTCCAGCCCTTCGGGCTTTCACTACCCCCCACCACAGAGGGGATCAGTCCCGGGCGGAGAGCGGGGGAGCGGGGCGGGGCTGGTAAAAAAAGCCGGTGGAGTCTGCTTCCGTAGCCCTTGTTTGGTGCGCGTTTCAGACCTTTGTTGATGGGAATGAGGGAAGATTGCGGGGGGTTTATTCGGGTAATGGCGGTTTGCTGCCCTTCGGGCAGCTTGGCAAATGGTCTACTACAGCAGGGAATTCCAGATTATTTTTGCCAGCCCCGCCCCGCTCCCCCGCTCTCCGTCCCCCCGTGCGTAATTCCTTATAATACAACAAGTTACGCGAATAGACAGAAAACACCCCGGTATGGCTCTCTCCAGAAACCTATGCCCCAGGGCGTTTTCTGTTTATATGCTCCGGCAATACATCCTGATAAGTGCCAAGCCCGCTGCTGCGTACCATTATTGATTTAAAATGAATATCCTAATCTAAATACAAGGCGTAAATCAAAGGGTAAATTGAAAAAATGCCATTCATCTTCCACACGATATTTCCCTTTATTATTTTGGAATGGTATTATCCATGTTTTACTAATTCCTCCGCCTAATTGTATGGTAAAACCATTTTTTAAAATCCATTGATAACCTGATAATAAACCAAATCCTAAATAGGTAAAAGTATCATCCAAATCTTTTGTCGATACATATGTCCATCCAATGGAAAAGCCCCATATTAAAACCTGCCTTAAAATACCATTCCATATTTTCATAACATTCATATCGTGTTGCCCGTATAAAATCTTTTATTGTATAGGTCTCTTCATAACCATAAGGGTTTTGAACAATGATTTTATTGCCGCTAAAATCCATTGCGGTTACAATACCAAAATGAAGAGTCCATTCACCGGATGTGTTTTTTGTGGCAAATTCAACCGGCGAAGGAAATCCGTTTCCAAGGGAAGCGTATATTCCTTTCATCTCAATTATATATACCCTTTTAGAGGCATATTTTTTATGCAAAATGACTTTTCCGACGGTCTCGTTATGTGCCGTTTGTCTGTACTCCATTATTTTATATCATATTTTTTTAAAATATGTTTTTAATGCTTTCCAGTTTTTTATTATATGAATGATTGACAGTCCGCAAAATAAAAATCCTGCTATTACATGGATTGCTGTAATAATATGCTGTAGTTCCACCAATATATTTGGTGATTGATTTTCCGGATTTAGATACTGTGAAATCAGCATTTCCGGATCAATTATTTCATCCAGAATTTGTATTCCAATGGCAGTTACAAACAAAATTATTATAAGGAAAAATAATGACAAAGAAACTATTGCCCTTGTATTTATTTTTTGAGTTTTATCCATGATTTACACCCGATGCTTTTAAGAATATTATTATGGATTTTATTTATTTTGTCAAGTCCATTTTTCAATAACATTCAACAAATTTTAGAACAAATGGCACATAGCGTATGTTATGTGCCATTTGGCCGTACTCTATTTTTTTAAATTTTATTTTTTATATTATACATTCTTTATTCCATAAATATAATGCGGCATATCTATATTATAATAATGTTTTATTATTGTATCCATTATTTTCATTCCCGCCCTTTCAGCAACTTTTTGTGACGGAATATTATTTGTCCGAATTATTGAATAAACATTTCTTGATTTTAATTTATCAAAAGCATATTCTTTACACGCCAGTGCCGTCTCTGTCGCATATCCTTTATGCCAATATTCTTTTTTAAACAAATATCCTATTTCCAAATATTCTTTTTCATTTATTTTTTGAATCGTTAACCCACATTGCCCCAAAAATATATTTGTTTCTTTATGTATTACCGCCCATAATCCCTGACCGTTTTTATTATATCTTTCAATATTTTTATTTAACCAGTCATAAACTTCTTCTTTTGTAAATGAATGTTCATATGCATACATTACATCAATATCCTGTAATATTGTACATAATTCATCAAAATCATTTTCAACCATTTCCCTTAAATAGGTTCTGTCTGTTTCCATTATTATTTCCATAAAATATTTTTATCCCATAATTTATATTTTGTCAACCATTTTTATTTATAACAAATATTGCATCTGATATATCAATTTTTTTTAAATGTTTTAAACCCAATGAATTAACTTCTTCATGAGTATAATTTTCTTTGTTTTTTGTGGGATAAATCACACTCAAAACACAATTACCTTTTAACGCTAATTCTTCTGCATATATCTTCATTCTCCCCCCTAAAAGGATGGAACATGGAAGAAAGGCAACAGATGTCAAAGAAGCGACATTTAAAAGGCTGTTTGGGGTAAAGCAGGAAACCTTTGAAAGAATGGAAATACTACTCCAAAAAGAGTATAACAAACTGCATAAATACGGAGGCAGTCCGCCGAAGCTATCGATCGGGGACAAGCCAAAGATAACCTTAAAATGCCTGAGGGAGTACCGCACGATGGAATCTTTCGGGGTGGATTACGGGGTCAGTAAAAGCACCGTCTGTGAAACAATCCAATGGAAAGTCCGATACAACGCCCTAAAAAAACAAAAAGAGTATTATTCGGGAAAAAAGAATCAGCATACGATAAAAACGCAAGTGATTATCAATCGGGAGAACAGGAATATTCTGGATATTCGAGAGGCCGTTGGTAGTTTCCATGACTTTAAATTGTTCAAGGACACCATTGGAAAAACAGTTGACCCGTCAATTCTGACACAGGCGGATCTTGGATATTTGGGAATTGAGAACCTTCATGTCAATAGCCATATACCGAAAAAGGAAAGTAAATATCATAAGCTTTCCCGGCGGGAAAAGGCATATAACAAACGGCTTTCCCGGGAAAGGGTGGTCATTGAACATATGAATGCAAAAACAAAAACATTTAAGAGTATGGCATATCCTTACTGAAATCATTGCACGCGCCATTTACTCAGAATGTCTCTCATTTGTGGTATTATTAATTTTGAATTACATATTTAGGGTTGTCGAACAAATCTATTCAAATATATTATTTCCTTATTTTTGTTATTTTTTCAATGCTTTACAAAATATTCAATTTTTATTTCGCCTAACATACGTTATGCGAAATGGTGGCTAAAGTTTTTGTGAATTTATTGAAAAAGGGCTTGACATTTTGTTAAAATAGTCAATAATAACTTATAAGGCGAGGTTATATGGTAATGAACTATTTTATAGGAGATAGAAATGGCTAAAAAAATAGATACTGGAACGGCTTTTGTTGTTTTTGGTGTGATATTCTTTATTTTTGAATCTTACGCCTGTTTTTCTAATCTAAGCCAACCCGATGGCGTATTTGAATTATTGATTCTTGTTACAGGAATATCTTGCATAATAAGTTTAATTATTTTTATATTCGCTTTATTCAAAATTGAATATATGGTATTAACAGGTATTATATCAGTTTTGTTTTCGACAGTTGAAACTATTCTATGTTTCTTATTCTTTGATATTTCACCTATTGGTAATGTATCAGATGAAAGTTTGTTTATACTTATTTCAATAATCGTTGGATTGGTTTTAATTTTTTCATTGTGGATTATGTGGAGTATGTTATCTGAAAAAAAAGGGTTGTCTCTTAATATATTTAAAATATTACCAGCACGAAATATCGCAATCGTTTTTACGATCCTATTAAGTATTTTATTTACAATTGGAATAATGGCATATAATACTTAGTAATTGTATGATATTATAATAATAACGATTATGTACGCCCCCACTTCGCATAACATACGTTAGGCGAAACTTCTTGCACCCTACTCTTAACAACCAAGAAATCGAGACGGAGTACGAAGGACGCAACAAAAAACCTGAACGGGTTCGGCACAGCGGCATCCGTGCCGCCGCTTCGTAATGGAACAAAAGACTTGACATAATAAAATGGTTATTGTATATTTATTCTCAAGGAGAAAATCATGGATTTAGCAAAAATTGATGAATTTTTGGGGAATATAAAATTTGATAACTTTTATCTTGAAGCAACTTTTCAATTTAAACTTTTAATGCAATTTGCAAAAATATATAACGAAGACAGTATTTTTCCCGAAAGAAACATTGGGTATTACAGGTTAAACCAGAAAACATTTTCAAAAAAAGAAGTCGATATAATAATAGAACAGGGTAATAATTTACCTATTGCCTTTGAACTTAAAATGCCGATGAATGGACAAGTCCCTGAACAAATGTATAAATTTGTTGAAGACATTGTGTTTTTGGAAGAATTAAAAGCAAGCCTTCTTTTTGGTAAATGTTATTTAATCACTGTAACAAACGATTCAAATTTTTGGCAGGGAAGCAAGAGTGATGGAATATATGCTCCATTCAGGAATGGAGTTCCATTAAAAGGGAAAATATACAAACCAACGGGAAATGAAAAAAATAAAAGCTTTCATCAAATATCAGGTGAATATCATATTGCATGGAATACCTTGTCAAATAGTTTTAGATATTTTGCTCTGGAGGTATAGGTTTATGGGTATTGCTAATCCCTATTGGGGGGGCAATTTTGATTCTGATACTTGAGAACGGTGTGGTGAATGTAGCGATATACTTACCGGTGAAAAATATTATCTAAATGGAAAGTTTATTTGTGAAAAATGTTATGAAAAATCACAAGAAATTTATTTAAAATTAAAATATCATGAACTGTGTAATGCCTATCATCCTGATCACTTGGATGAAAAGGATAAAGCATCTGGTCACAGAGTTTTTTGTGAAATACAAAATGCCTGGGATAATAATAATTCTAATGAATTAGAAAATATTTACAAAAAAT
>BNUV01000085.1 GCA_025997615.1 Spirochaetia bacterium | reverse complement strand
CCGCGCCGAGAAAAGTACCCAGGACTACCTTGAAGAACATTTCAAGAATCATCCACAATTGACAGGTATCCAGATAGAACTCTCAAGCCGCTGCAATGAGCGTTGCGTCCATTGCTACATCCCTCATGAAAACAAGGTGAGCGACATCGACCCTGCGTTGTTTTACGATGTACTTGATCAGTGTCGTGAGATGGGCGTTATGGACGTCACTCTTTCCGGTGGAGAGCCTATGATACACAAACACTTCTGCGATTTTCTGCATCGTGCGAAGGACTATGATTTCTCGATAGGTGTCCTTTCAAATCTTACGTTGTTGAACGATGAAATCATCGCAGAGATGAAGGCAAATCGCCTTTCCAGTGTGCAAGTTTCCCTTTACAGTATGAAGCCAGATGTGCATGACTCAATTACCCAATTTCCCGGCTCGTTTTACAAAACCCGCGACGCCATCCTCCGCCTCATCGACAACGACATTCCTTTGCAAATCAGTTGCCCCACGATGAAGCAGAACAAGGACGATTACATTGATGTGCTGAACTGGGCCCACGAACACAAATGCCGTACAATCACGGACTATATCATGATGGCGAGGTACGACCACACAGTAGGGAATCTTGACAACCGCCTTTCTCTGGACGAAGTTGATAAGGTTATACACGACATTGTCAACCACGACGAGACTTACCGGAGGGAAATCCTCAAACCAGACTTTGAGGAACAGGAACGGCGGGATCGAAGCGAAGACCACGTTTGCGGTGTCTGTGTTTCATACATTTGCATGGTTGCCAATGGGAATGTCTACCCCTGTTCAGGCTGGCAAGGTTACGTCTGCGGCAATGTGCGGGAAACATCGCTACGCGAAATCTGGGATAATTCGTTCAGGGTCAAATACTTGCGGGGACTGCGTAAAAAAGACTTCCCTAAATGCCATGGTTGTCAAGATCAAGCTTTCTGCGCGATGTGTATGGTTCGCAACGCTAACGAGGACCCAGATGGCGACCCGCTCCACATCAACGATCATTTTTGCAAGGTGGCGGCGCTCAACCGGAAGGCTGTTATGGAGTGGCGGAATAATAAGTAAGCGAGTGGTGAAATGGCACCAAATTGTACAGGGTAACAGCCGCGTTGCGGTTGGAAATATTATGGGAGCGCAGGAGTGCCTGTCACCTTTTTAGAAAACGGCAGTGACGCTGCCACCAGGGAAATCAAACTAAAGTCATGTGGACTATAAACACAAAGGAAGGCAGTTTTAACGGTTTTACAAATCACCCTGTATGGGGCGATTATCAAAATAAAAGGAGGACTGAGATTATGGGTTACGCAGGATGTCCGTGTTATAGGGACTATATTCGTATGTTTGGGCACGATTGTGATGATATTTCTTGTGCTAATTGTCCCTTGCTTGAGGTAGCGAGAAGAAAAAACCAACAGCAATAATCACGAAATAAACTAACGGCGTTTGGCGCTATATAGCGCCGGGACCGTGCGTTGCACGAAGACGGCGCGTATAGAGGGAGTCAGGTGGACTATAAACACAAAAGAGAATAGGGAATGCCTATGGTACCTGTCACTATGGCGTATACCAATAGATGAGTGCCATGCTCTATTGTGGCAAAACCTCTGCAATGAGGTAAAACTATGGATTTGACAGCAGGGAAAGACCGCAAGGAGTTTGTTATGGCAAGAGTGGATGAATTATTTAATCATGGAGTCGAATGTTATCAGCGTTATGATTATGCTGGGTCAATAGCGAATTTCAAACAATTACTCGAACTTGATCCAAATTATAAAGGTGGCACTATTAAAGAACTTCTTGCCCAAATACAAGCGGCAAAGGCTGAACATGATAAAAAATTGTGGGCTGAAGAACAAATAAGAAAATTGCGCAGGGGTTGAATCACTTGGAGCGCAGGGAGCGAATCGGAGTGCCTGACACCATGTGTGTTCACCTAATAATTATCAATAGTCATGTGGAATTTAAACACAGGAGGATTTTATGGAAATTAGCACTATCGTCTATGTCATCATCTATGTTAGCCCCGTTGTCGGCATGATTGTTGGCAACATCATCGGCGGTTTCTTCGGCGGTGTCATTGGTGGCGGTATCATCGGCGGTGTCATCGCTGGTGTCATCGGCGGCATTGTCTACGATGACACCAGCGGCATGATTATTCTCGGCGGCGCTCTCTACGGCGTTATCTTCGTCGGCGTTATCGGCGGCTTTATCTTCGACGCTTTTTTCGGCAACAAAATAAAAGAACGAAAAGCAAAGGAGCGCGCATGGGATGCCAAACGAAAAGCACGAAAAGCAATGGAAAAGTCAGTTCAATCACTTCTTGATAGCGCTTTTAAGAAAATAGAGGAAGGCGACTATAACGGAGCCAGGCACGATTTCCGGGAAGTTATAGGAGTTACGCCGAAAGACGCGCTCGGGTATGTCAATCTGGGCATGGCATATAACGGGCTTGGCGATTACGACAAGGCCCACGAAAACTATGACAAAGCGTCTGAGCTTGACCCGAGTCTTGGCAACCAGATCCTCCTCCCGCTTCAGGAAGCTGCCCATCGCCGAAAAGCAGACGCCGACATCCGCGTCATAGGGGGAAAACTGCCCAAAGATGCGGATGACCAATTCAGCCCGAAAGATGCAATGGACTATTATTGCCGCGGCTGTGAGTATATATACCATGGCAAAACTGAACTGGCTATCGCTGACTTTAAAAAGGCAATAGCTATTAACAAGGATTTTATCCTGGCTTATGGCAAACTGGGACTTCTCTATCTTGGCAAAGAAGACTTCGACCAGGCTATTATATACTTCCGCGAGGCGATCAAGCTCCAGCCGGATAAGGATTCCCCTAAACCGAATCTTGCCTATGCCTATTACGCCCGGGGATCAATCTATCTCCAAAACGAGGACTACGAGAAAGCATTAGCGGACTTGACCGAAGCTGTAGGACTCAACCCGAAGGATGCCTACGCTTATTTTAACCGGGGCATGGCGTATTATGCGAAAGACGAGGTTGACAAGGCTATTGAGGACTTTACGCAGGCGATTAACTGCGGCATGGACATGGCAATAGCCTATGGCAATCGAGCCGAGGCTCATCGGAGGGTAGGAAAACTGGCAGAGGCAATTAAGGATCTTGAAGATGCGAGCCGCCTGGATCCAAATAATGAAGACTGGAAGAAACAATTGAATGCTTTAAAATTTGCAAACTAAAAGTCGTGTGGACTATAAACGCAAAAGGAGTTTTTATGAAAGTATCAAAGCATGACTTATGCAGTTCATGCCTTAAGATTCGTAACCGTATGAACGATGGGAGCTTCAGCCCTCCAAATTGAGGAATTGCTTGTTTGCGGGAGCGCAGGAGTGCCTGTCACCATAGGCGTTAACCATACGGAAAGAGTGATACGATGGTGGCACTAAAATTACCGATAAATGAGGACAAGTAGGAAAATGAACTTGGTCAGATATGGCAATATTGACAAATCAGTTTTTAGGCGGGGATTACGGGAAAGCCTGACAACTTGCCCTTGAGGGTGGGAATTTCAAAAGTGTACACCTATGGCACCGGTAGGATAAAAAAGATGTTACCCGCTCAGGCGGTAAACATACACAAATTTTGACGGCGGGTAATACCGCAAAGGAGTTGTTCAAATGAACAAAAACAAGTTTCTCTTATGGGGAGCGATAGCCCTTGCGCTGTCGCTCATGGTTCTGGCGGGGTGTGCATCCCTAAAGATTGGCAGCAAGGGGAAAGACCCCGTTATCCTGGATCATGCGGGGCGGGATTTGGGAGTGACCGAAAAGCCCAGGTGGGTGCAGGTTTGGGCCACAAGCCGAAACGTCATCAACCTTGAAGCGGAGCGCGAGTACCGGGATAGTTACTGCTTTGTGGCGGAAGATACGGGCACCAATCTTAAAGCCGTACAAGCATGGCTTAACACGGTTCAAATCAACGACATCATCGGCGCCCGTATTTCCACGCGGGTTGGTTCAACCGCCGAAGCCAACGTATCCACCGCAGACAACGCCGAGTATTCAAACTTTTTGAACAACGTCATGACGGTTACACGGGACGCCACCTATACCAACGTTGTGAAAACCAGCGACTACTGGATCAAATGGCGCATCTATGACCCGGATGATGTAACCAAGTCTAAGGACGAGTACACCGCCTATGTACTCTACACGATTGCCAGGAAAGACTTGAACACGCAAGTCGCCAACCAGTTCCAGCAAATCCTAAACAACGCCAACACTAAAGAGGAGCGGGAAATGTGGACCGGTCTGATTCAGGCGGTTCTGGAGCGGGGTTTGGGCGTTGAAGCCAAACAACCGGCATCGGCAGGTCTGGACAGCGTCAATATCACGGTCTTTAACTGACAGAGGGTAAAGAAATGCTCTGTATTCGCCTGGCTTTAGCTGTCAGCCTAATCCTTTTCCTCAGTAGCTGCGCCTCAGTGCCGCCGCCCCCGTGGGCGTACTCACCGGAAAGCGTGTACCCCCGTGCGGAGTACCTTACCGGGAGGGGGACAGGCCTTAGCCGGGCGGAAGCGGAGACCGCGGCCCTCGTGGAGATTGCGCGGAACTTTAACGTGGCGTTCTCCAGCACCGCAAGGGGCCGCGAGACCTTCTCCACCAGAAACGGGAACACCGAGGAGTTGCGGGAACTGAGCACAGAGACCTTGACCCGCACCTATACGGAGCTTTTTAATCTCAAGGTAGCCGAGCCGTGGTGGAATCCGCAGAGAAAACAGTGGGAAGCCCTGGCGTACATTAACCGCCAGGAGGCGTGGGAGACCTATGAGCCGCGCCTACGCTCCGTAACCGCTTCCCTTATGGCGGCATTCGAAGCAGCGGGAGCTGCGGACGACCCCTTGAGCCAATACAGCGGTTACCGTTTTGCGGCGCGGCTTGGAAATGAAGACGGGGGAGCGGCGGATATGCTGAAATATGCGCAGGCACTCCACAAGGAAAAAGCCAGTGAGTTTGCCGTTGCGCAATATGCCCTTGACGACATTTCCGCCAGAATAAAGGCTGTTTTGGATAAGGCGGTGATAACTGTCCGTTGCGATAACGACTTTGAAAACATTGTTACCGGGGCAATTATCGAGGCGTTCAGGCAGGGCGGTTTCAAAACGGCGGACGGCACCTCCCGAAGTGCCAACCGGACGGAAGCGACGATAGACGAAGGCAAAGAGACCCTGGAAGCCGGTACGTTCTATACCCCCCGCATTACGCTCATAGTGTCAGGCGGGGGCAAAACGCTGTTCACATGGACGACGAGCGCGGCGCGGCAGGGCGCATGGAACGAGGCGGTTGCAAAACGCCAGGCATGGAACGCGCTTGCCGTGAAAATCAGAGAATCCCTCCTGCGGGAATTTAACACGGCTATGGAAGGTACTATTAAATGAAAAAGAGGTGCATGTTTTTTGCGGCGCTCTGCGTTGTGTGTTCCGCACTGGGCGCGCAGGTCTTTTACGAAGGCCAGGGCGGAAGGAATCTAGGTGGCATCAGAATTGGGGAGATTAAGCAGACGGGTCTGTCGAATGAGGAGATGGAACTGCCCACATCTATACAAGCAGATTTCATCGCCGACTTTATGAAATACGCCAACATGACCGTAGCTTCACCCGGGGACACGCTCACGACGCGCTATATCCTTACCGGGACAATCACCAAAATTGCCTCTACATACCAGGTGACATTCCTTATTACAGACACCCAAGGCGGTACTGTAAAAACCAGTTTTCCAACGAGACTGTGTACCACGTCAGGATATCAAATTTTTCAAGTCATCAAGGACGCGAGCGAAGAACTCATTACCGGGATGGGCATTGTCCTGACACAGGCCGGAAGAAACGAGCTACGTAGGCAGAGGGAAGAATGGAGAAGGATGGCAAATGCTGACAGCCAGACCGAATGGGGAAAACAGTATTACACTTACACTCCGAAGGGGCTTGACCCCAAACTGGTGGAAAATGCTCGTCTGTTTGCGAATGTACAGGTACAGAATTACAGAGCACCGGAATTTAACTTTGAAATGCCGGTGATAACAACACCGGTAATTACGGTGCCCCAGTTCAATGCGCCTGAGATCAAAATGATAGATACCGGGAACATCGGCGATCGCGCACGGGAACAGCGGGAAATATTCAACGCCCAAAGGGAAGAAAGCAGACGAAGGCAGGAATCCGGCAACAAAGCGATGGAAGAACTGAAAGCCGCTTTTCGTAACCAGTTCCAGGAGCAGTCGAATGCCGTTAAAAACCAGCAGGCGAATATACTGAAACAGCGGGATATTTTGCTGAATCAGCAAAAGACCCTGCTTACGAAACAGCGGCAACTAATAACGCAATTGCGTGAAACCGAAAATTATTTTGACACCTTCTTTACGGAACATCCGCCCTTTGAAATCATTTATGACCCGGAAGCATCCCAGATTGGACTCCTGGACGGTGTGAAAGGGATTATTGATATGCAGTTCAGTATTGCCACAGTTGGTACTCAGACTATGGAGGTCATACCGCCTGTCCTCACGAATATTACGAATGGGCTTGGAACCATAACGCAGGGCCTGACAGACATCAACGCGGAATTTGACAAGCTCCAGTCGTTGCTTGCCCAGGTAGAGACGGCGGGAAACGTGGCATTGGTGCAACTCGTGGGCGACTACGCGGCGCAGATGCGGGAAGTGGAAGCGGCGGAAAAGGACTACGCGGCGCAACTGGCAAAAATGGAAATGACGCTAAATACAATTGGCTACGCGCAGATAGGGCGGGACTACGCGATACGGCCGGACACCGGCTACGCGGAGCGGCTTGCCATTGAATATGCGGTAAAACCTTCGGGGTATAACGCCACCAGAGACAAAACGCAGGGCGACTCATGGGGCCGTACCAAATGGCTCAAAGACGAGACGCGGACCTTTGATATTACGGCGCGGCTTCTGAACGCTGCGGGAAGGACTATCGGTACGGCAGACGTAAGATTAACAAACCGCATACCGGCTGCATCTTATACTCAGCCCCTGAGCGCCGACGCGGTTTGCGTGTTCCGTGCGGTTCCGGTGAACGACATTACCGATACACTGACGGTGTCAATACAATCGGTGAACCGCAGAAATATTACTGTGGCGGCAAACACGGGCTACATCAAGATTACCCCGCTTGAAGCGGATGGCTACACGAAAGACGGATGGGACATAGATGGTTATGACAGAAATGGTTATACGAAAGGTGGGTGGGACAGAGGTGGATATAACAGAGATGGTTATGACAAAGACGGGTGGGATTGGACTGGCTATGGCAGAGATGGTTATAACAGGTTGGGCTATGATAAAGATGGATATCATAGGACCGGTTATGACAAAGAGGGCTATGACAGAAATGGACGTAACAGATCGGGGCTGACGCGGAGGGAGGTAGCAAGGCTTGCGGAGAATGCCGCAAAAAAAGCCGCCCGGCAAGAACGGATACAGGATATGTGGGGATACTATTTCGGATTGTTTATAGGAGGCGGCAGCAGTATAGGACCTTGGGGGGGAGAGGCTTTTGAAGGTGGGATTGAATGGAGTTTTAATTGGTTAGTCTTCGACAGCGGTCTGGGCAGTGGTAGTCAGCCGTTTTACCAAAGATTCGGTGCGGCAATCCCTATCAATTTTGAATGGGGACGGCTTAACATTGGCGGCGGCTATGTCTATGCTCTCCCAGGAGACACAACGGTGGGTTACGCAGGTGCAAAACTAAATATACTTTTTACACCAAGAGGCGGACTTATGGGGTTTATTAGTTATCGCTATGAATTCCCGCCTGCTATGCGCCATGTCATACTTGCTGGTCTTGAATACCGCGACAGATCGGGGGAATAACAATTATCCAGCGGTAAACGTAAACGAGCGGGGAAATGTACAGGAGGTCATACGGGAACGTTCGGACGACTCATCAACTCTGGACGTAAAATGCCGCAATATTTGCTGGTCTTGAAGCACGATTAGATACACGGTAGAAATAGGTGGTAGACATTCAGGCGGTGCATACATCTACCCCCCGCATAAGGCCGCGGCAAAGCGGATGATGCGATTGTAGTGTTTTGGGGTTAGCCGCCGGCTTGTATCCCCGGGGCCGTTGAGGCTTTGCCAGGTTTCGGGAACCAGCACCAGGTCCGATTCCTTCAGCTTGTCCCGGTTCACCAGGGCCCCGGCAATGGCGGGATTTTTCCGGATCACCTGGGCAAAAAAAGACGCCTCTTCTTCCGGCAGAACCGTAATAGTCTGTGCTGCCAGGCCGCCCCGGAGAAAACCCGCATCATCGGAAAAGGGGGTGGGGAGGAGGAGCACCTTGTCCATGCCCAGAATACGAGATGCCTCCAGGGCCGTGTTCCGCAGCTCATGTATCCGGAACCGTGTTTTTATAATGCCGGGGCTGCTCTCGTTTTTCAAAAGATGATCCATGGCGGTGGAGATGATCAGCGTGTCCCCGGATCCGCAGGCGTCGAAGTTGAAAATTTTTGCCCGGCCCGCGCCGGCCTGTTTCAGCGCCAGGGCCAAGAGGTATGAGCCCTGATCGGTGAGACTCTCGCCGCAGCGCAGTTCTTCTTTGTCGGTAAAAATAAAGAGCCAGTCCGCCACTTTATCCTTCCGCAGTTTCATGGCGGTTTCCAGAAGTAAAAACACCGAGGCGCTGTTGTCGTTGGCGCCGGGGCTGCCATCGGTACGGTCGTAATGGGCGGTGAGAATAACCTGGGTTGAGTCTTCCAGCGGAAAAAAATCTTTTTGAGAATGAACGAAAAAATGCCTGTTTCCTTCCAGACCCAAAACTGAATGCGTTAAATCCGCTTCGGTTAAAAGTTTTTCCAGGAGGGCATAACGATCCGTCCCGCCGCTGATGAAATCATCAAAATACGTCCAGGGAAACTGCGTCCAGAGAAGCGGCGGCCGCATGAATTATTGCGGCCAGGCTTCAAAGGAGGATGTGGGAGAAACCAGCTCGTCCTGAACCAGCACCGTGTAGAGCTCCCGGCTCCCCGCCCTGTAGGTGGCCTCCATGATGCCGAAGACCGAGGCGGCGGTCAGCTCCAGGGTCCGCTTGATGTCCCGGGTTTCAAGGTACCGTGACAAAAAAACCGCGGCGGTCAAATCGCCGGAGCCTGCCATACCGGCCCCCAGGGGCAGTTCCGGGGTGCGGATGCGGTAGAGTTTTGCCCCATCGGATACCAGCATCTCGATATGATCCGGCGGGGAATCTTCCCCCTTAAAACTGGTAACCAGCACCACGGCGGGCCCTTTTTGGTGGAGCATATTAATGGCCTTCCTGGCATCATCAAGAGAAAGAACCTTTAAGCCGGTGAGGGCCTCCAGTTCAAACTGGTTGGGGGTAAGAATATCCGCCAGGCCGATCACTTCGTTTCTGAAAATATCGGGAATATCCGGCTTGACGTAAAAACCCCGGCCCACATCCCCCATCACCGGATCGCAGCAATAAATAGCCTGGGGTGATGCTTTTTTCACCCGCTTAACCGCATCCATAATGGTTCTGCCCACTTCGGCGTCCCCCAGGTAACCCGAAAGGACGGCCTCGCAGCGGGGGAGGGCGCCCCGGTCTTCCAGGCCCTGCACCAGTTCCGCCACCAGTTCCGCCCCCAAAAGACGGCCTGTCCATTGGCCGTAACCCGTATGATTGGAAAATTCCACCGTGTTGATTGCCCAGACTTCCCGGCCCAGCCGCTGGAGGGGGAAGACCGCCGAGGTATTTCCCGCATAGCCGTAGACCACATGGGATTGAATTGATAAAACTGCCATAGACTTATGATTACTGTTTTTTGAGCAAACGATCAATCAGCATACCGATAAAAGCGAAAAACCGGCGGACCCCCTTGGTTTGGCCGTATTTTAGCGAAAAATCCTTGGCGGCGTCCTTTACCGAATAACCGATGCCGTATTTTTTCTTAAGAAAATCCCAATGTTTGACGATCCACACATAAAGATCGCCGGCGCTGTAGCCGGGAAAGTTAAGGGCAAGCCATTCGGAACGGATAATCTTGATAATAGGCAGGTAAACGTTGTTGTACCACGAAACCAAAGCCTCGGGAAAGGGAATTTCCCCGCTGCGCTCCTGATTGAGGTAGTACTTATGAACCAAAATATGGTTATAGATAACATCGTACCGGCCCGGAGCGGTAAAATTCAGGTCCTTGTCGCCGGTAAGCTCGCCAAAATTAGTTTTTTCATAAAAAATTTGCTTTTCAAAGGCGATCACCGCCTCCTTAAGCTGGTCCTTCGTCATGCCCGCTTTGATGGCGATTTCGCTGGAAAGGCTCGTAACCTCCGCATCCAACGCCCCGACTCCCTGGGTCCTTGCCACCGACACCCGGTGGTTTCCGTCCCGCACAAAGTAGGCCCCGCCGATTTCGTAGAGCTGGATCGCCGGCAGGGGGACATCCTTGATCCGGGCTATGTCCACCCGTTCCCAGCGGTGCCGCAAATGCTCCTTCCGGGGCAGGAAATACTTGTTAAAATCCCGGTAACGGCCCTCGCTTCCCACGATTAAGTTGATGGGAACTACCTGCATACCCCGGTAAAACTCATTTTTCGGCTTGAGGATATCCTTCACGTCGTTGAATGACAGGAGTTTATCCTTATCGGTATTCATAAAATGCTGCATCTGGGATAAAAGGGCCTTGGTCCTTGCCCGGTTAAAATCATCCTGGGCCTGCATATTGGACATATTGTTCGTTTTTTGAGAGAGGTCACTCATTTTTCATCTCCGATGTCGATAATGTAATGACTGTAGGCGTTGATTACCAGGGTGTTTTCATATTTAGTAGTCCGAACTTCAGATAAATCGTAGAGGTGTATATGGCCGTGGATGAGGTATTTGGGCTTGAATTTTCGCATAAACCAGAGAAAAGCTTTAAACCCCCAATGGCACTTGTCTTCCCGGTCGTGAATCCCCCAGGGCGAGGCATGGGTCAGGAGTATGTCAAGGTACCGGCCCCGGAAGATCCGGTTAAAAACCAGCGCCGGGATAAGCCTGAAAATTTCCCATTTCATCTGAAATTCGGTAAACTGGTTTTTGCCGTGGTTGTAGCGCATGGAGCCCCCAAGGCCGGCGATAATCAGCCCTTCTTCTTTTTTGACCCGGGAACCCACATGGGTGGCCCCGAAGCCAAAACATTTTTTTTCGTCCAGATCAAAGGCGGGCATACCCTCGCCGCCCCGTATAAAATAACGGTATTCTTCGATATGATGGTTACCGAAGACAAAGAGGAGTGGCTTATTAAGGCTTGAAACAATAAAATCAAGGTATTCCATGGGGAGATCCCCCGCAGAAAGGACCAGATCGATGTCCTTGAACCGTTCACGGATGGTATTGGTATACACCAGAGGATCGATCTGATCGGAAATACAGAGTATTTTCATCCTGATATTTATCCGAAGATAATAGTATCAGAATAATGGCAGGAGAGGTAAATGACAAGAGACCGGGGAAAGGAAATCCCCTTTATGGTGATATTTTTAGTGGTTTTTTGGGCAGCCCCGGTTTTTGGGCAGTCCAATTTTGTCCGGGGGGAGGAATTTTTCCTGCAAAACAAACCCCGGGACGCGCTGACTTTTCTTGAGGCGGCGGTTATCGAGGATCCTGCGAAGGTAGAGGCTTTTTTTTATCTGGGCATGGCCTATCAGCAGTTGAACCGTGCCGATGAAGCCATCGCGGTGTACCGGAGGATTTTGCCCCGGGCCGGGGAGGAAACCGCCCGCATCGCTTATAATCTGGGTAATATCTATTTTGAACAGGGAAATGCCGAATTTGCCCGGCAGTATTACACCCAATCCATAGAGGCAGACCCTTCTTATGCCTCGGCCTACCTTAACCGGGCTAACACCCTGGTAAAGGCCGGTATCCTTGGGGAAGCGATACCCGATTATGAATCTTACCTGTCCCTGGAGCCCCGCTCGGTTAAGCGGCCCCGTATTGAGCAGTTGCTTTCGTTCATCCGGGAAGAATTTGCCGCGGAAGAACGGCGGCGGCTTTTGGCGGAGGCCCAGGCCCGGGAAGAGGCGGAACGGAAAAGAAGGCTGATGGAGGAAGTTTCCGCGTCCCTCCAGGCGGCGGCGGAGGATATCCGGGGAGTCTCTGCGGGTTCCGAAGATGTACAGGGCTACGAAGGCGAATTTGAACTGGAGTAAAACGGAGAAAAATATGGATAAAAAGAAAAAAAAGAAGATCATCATAATTGCGGCTTCCGTCACGGCAGCCCTCCTCGCGGCGGGGACGATCACCTTTTTCCTCACCCGTCCCAAGATCGATACCACCGAAGCTGTGGCGCAGGGCGGCGATGCAAAAGAAAGAATCCGGCAGAATACCCTGAGCATAGTCCGGGGCTACATAGAACGGGGCGAATATGAACGGGCGCTGAATCTTCTGGATGGGCTTTTAATCGACGATTTTTCTGATGGCGAAGCTCTGGCGCTGCAGAAGGATGCCCTTGATAAACAGCAGGCCTCCAAAGAGGCTGCCCAGCGTGAGGCGGAACGAACCGCCCGGGCTTTGGCCCAGGCCCAGGGGGGCAAGGTTTCGGCGGAAGAAATTGCCGCCCAAATGAAGCTTGAGGAACAGCGCCATAAAATAGCGGAGGAAACCCGGCTTCGGGAGGAAGCGGAGGCCGAACAAAGGGCTGCGGTGGAAGCGGAACAAAAGGCTCTGGTGGAGGCTGAAGCGGCCCGCCGCAAGGCTCAGGAAGAGGAGATGGCCCGGAAGTCCCAGGAGCTGCAGAACCAGATGCGGGCTGTCAACGACCTGGTGGCCCAGGGCAAGGACCGGCTGGACAAGGGGGATGCCCAGGGGGCCGAAGAAGCTTTTAACGAGGCCCTAAGCCGTATGCCCCCGGGGGAGAGCCGCTTCCAGGCCCAGATGCTGGCGGATATGGCCGAGGCCTATTACAATAGCGCCGCGAAAAATCCTGACCCGGAAAGCGAGGCGGCCAGGGAAGATCGCAACAAAGCCATAGCCTACGCCCGGCAGTCCATCGAAAAAGACGGTACCCAGGCTCTGCCCCACTATACGCTGGGGAAGATCAACCGGGACCTTAAACAGTGGGATAACGCCATTGCGGAGCTTAAGGAAGCGGTCCGGCTGGAACCGGACAATTATGTATATTCGTTTGATCTGGCCCGGAGCTATTTCAGCTCCCGTAAATACGCCGATGCCCGGCAGTCTTTTGAATCGACGACCCACATCAACCCCAACTTTGAGCCCGCCTGGTACAACCTGGGGGGAACCCTCAGGCAGCTTGGCCGCCCCGATGAAGCTTTGGCGGCCTACAAAAAAGCCGTGGCCATCAAGCCGGATTACACCGTGGCGCACCGGGAAATAGGCCGGATCCTCGCGGCCAAGGGGGACGTTAAAGGGGCGGCGGATGCTTTTACCCAGGCTTTGAAATCTTCACCCGGGGATATGGCGTCCCTGCGGGAACTGGGGGCGGTACAAAGCAGCGCCGGGGATTATGCCGCCGCGGAATCTTCCTTCAACAAGGTCCTGCAGATAAATCCCAATGACGAGCAGACCAATTACAACATGGCGGTGGTAAAACTCGCCCTGCAAAAAAAAGACGAAGCGTTGGTTTATGCGCAAAAGGCGGCGGCGGCGGCGCCCATGGACAAGGTCTACGCGTATACGCTGGGGCTGGTTCAGGAAGCGGCGGGCCTTACGGAAGACGCTATCGCAGCCTATACAAGGGCAGCGGCATTGGACGCCAAGTACGTTCGCCCCCGGATAAACCTGGGGAGCCTTTATCTGGCAAATGGTAATACCAGTGAAGCCCTGAACTTTCTTCAGGAAGCCTACAAGGCGGAACCCGCTTCTTTTGAGGTGAACACAAACCTGGGGGCCGCCTACGCACAACAGGAAAGCTGGACCCAGAGCGTAGAGCATTTCAAATTGGCGCTGAAGGTGGAGCCCAACAACAGCCATGTCCATCTGGATCTGGCCCGGGCTTTGGCAGGGGCGGGGGAGCTGACCCAGGCCCGGGACGAATACCGGGAATAGGTGCGGCTTGCAGCCGATAATT
>BNUV01000084.1 GCA_025997615.1 Spirochaetia bacterium | reverse complement strand
TTTTTCTCCAACAGCTTCTCGGCAGACACCGTGGTTTTTCTCATCATCCAGGTGGGCTTAAGTTATTTTGAAATTGGCATCAACGGCATGGGATCAAAGTTTTTTACCGTAAAAGCCGGCCTCATGATGAATCTTCTCCATTTCTGCTATGGCATAGGCGCCATTGCGGGGCCCCGCTTTGCAGGTTTTATCAGCACATTGCCCAATGCGGGAACGCGCTATATTTATCCTGCCGGCATTCCTTTTGTTTTTATTATGATGGTCATTACCCTATTGATCCGTTTTTCCCCCGAAGCTTCTGAAACGGTGGATACAGAAAAAAATCCTGAAAATATCGAAACAAAAAAAATGACTTTCTTAAACGCCCTGCGGCAGCCAGTGGCCTGGGGCTTTGGTATCATCCTCGGCCTTTCGGGAACGGTGGAAGCAGGATTTGTCAATTGGAGCGTTCTCTATCTTCAGGATGTTTATCAATACGATCCCGCCCTTGGGGGGGCGGCTTTTATTTCCTTCTACTTTATTTTGTATACCTTTGCCCGGCTTCTCGGCGGCTTTTTCATCGAAAAAATCGGTTATGTCAACAGTCTTTTTCTGGCGAGTATTTCCATTTTTGTCATTCTGGCTGCCGGTTTTGTTTTGGGGGAACGGGGGATATGGGCGCTGCCCTTTTCAGGCATTTTCATCGCCATTTTCTGGCCTACCATGCTGGCGGTAAACATCAGCATCTTTAAGGAAAACGCTCAAGTCGTCAGCAGCGCCATGCTCCCCATTGCCTTTACATTAAGCGGCCTCTGTCAATACGGCGTTGGCCTTATCAACAGATTTGCCGGTCCATCCTGGGGTTTCAGGAGCTGCCTTGTTTCCAGCCTTATTCTCTGCGCCGCCATTTATAAACTGCGTGTTTATATGAAAAAAACCAAAAGCATTAGCCCTGCAGGGCCGAGCGAAAACCAAACGTAAGGGCGGCGGGCCGGGCGCTCTGCATATACGGCGAAAGAACACAGACGCCGGACGCTCCGGCATCCTTTACGGAACGGATGTTTCCGGCGTTTATGCCGCCTATGGCGTAAACCGGCAGCGAAAATCTTTTGGCGATTTCTTCAAGAAAAAAAAGCCCCCGGCCTTCCGCTCCTTCCTTGCTTTGGGTTTTAAAAATATGTCCGGCGATCAAATAATCCGCCCCCTGGGCAGCGGCCCGACAGCCTTCTTCTGCGCTGTGTATTGAAACACCGACTTGTACACCGCTCAATTTTTTTTTGATATCAATCTCTTTTTCCAGCGCGGCTAAGGGCAGATGGATACGGCGGGATCGTAGTTTTTCCGCAGCATCAATAAACTGATGAACGATAAAGTTTGTTCCTCCGGCTTCGCAAACAGCGGATACCTGCAGCGCAAGTTTTTCGTATTCTTCAATACAAAGATCCTTTTCCCGCAGAACGATTCCATCGACACCGGAAGAAGCAACCGCTTTTATTTGATCCAAAAAGTTTTCGGGGGAAAGACGGCGATCCGTTACGGCGATAATTTCAAACATAAACGTAATCGCTCATCACCGGCTGAAGGCCCTGCTTCAGAATCATCTCCCGAATTTCTTTTACCGATCTGTTATCATCAATAGAAAATTGTTCATCACCGCTGGCACTGCCCGCGTGTCCTCCTATGCCCACATCAACCCCGGCGGAAATTTTTGTAGCGGCAATGCCCAATACATTATCCCGGAACCGGGCATTTTCACGGCTGGAGATGGTGATCCCCGCAAAGGGCATAAATATACGGTAGGCGCAGATGATCTGCATTAGTTCCGCCTCCCCCACTTCGTCATGCTGCATCGTCCGGTTGCCGGCAAGGGGCCGCAGCCTTGGACAGGAAAAGGAAATTTCCCCCTGGGGAAATTTCCGCTGCAAGAACCATGCGTGAAGCCCCGTGGCAAGGGCATCCCGGCGAAAATCGGAACGGAGGCCCAGAAGCGCCGCAAAAGCCACCCCCCGGATGCCGCCCCCCAGCGCCCGTTCCTGGGCGTTGAAACGATAGGGAAAAACACGTTTGCGGCCCCCGGGGTGAAGCTCCCCGTAACGAAGGGGGTCATAGGTCTCCTGAAAAACCGTCACAAAATCCGCGCCGCAGTGCCGCAAATAAGCATAGTCTTTACTGTCCAGCGGATACACTTCCACACCCACCACCCGAAAATAGTTCCGGGCCATTTTGCAGGCTTCCCCTATGTATTCAAGGTTAGACATGGCGGGGCTTTCTCCGGTAAGAATGAGGATTTCTTCCAGTTTCGTTTCGGCGATGGCCTGCATCTCTTTTTCAATTTCTTCTATACTAAGCCTTGCCCGTTTTATTTTCTGATGTGCATTAAAGCCGCAGTAAAGGCAGCGGTTTTCGCAGTAGTTTGCAATGTAAAGCGGCGTAAAAAGATACACCGAATTGCCAAAGTAACGCATCCGCATTTCACGGGCCTTTTGAGCCATGTTTTCCAGAAAAGGCATGGCGGCGGGGGAAAGGAGGGCGGCAAAGTCTTCCACCGAACACTCTGCCGCTTCCAGCGCACGGTGTACATCGCCAGCGGTATAGCGTGACGGAACATATAGAGCGGCAGCGTTCAGAACCTTATCCATCAACGTGTTGTCAGAGACTTCCATGTCGGGGAGATATTCCATAACACCGGAAACATCAGCCATGCTTTTCATCCCGCAAAAATCCTGTTAGGGGTGATGATGCGGAAGCGGCGTTTTCCAGCACACGGCCCAGGCCGGAAAGCCGGGCGGCCCTCCCTGCCTCAATAGCTTTTTTAAAAGCGGCGGCCATGGCGGGAATATTTCCGGCGGTGGCAATCGCCGTGTTGGCCATCACCGCAGCGGCGCCCATCTCCATAACTTCGCAGGCCTGCGACGGCTTGCCAATACCTGCATCAACGATCACCGGCAGATCGATTTCGTCAATAAGTATCTTGATAAAATCCCTGGCGCAGAGCCCGCGGTTGGAGCCGATGGGCGCCGCCAGCGGCATGACGCAGGCCGCCCCCGCCGAGGCAAGATCACGGGCGGCGTTCAGATCGGGATACATATAGGGCATCACGATAAAATTTTCTTTTGCCAGAATTTCCGTGGCCTTAATGGTTTCGTAATTGTCTGGCAGAAGATATTTTGAATCGCGGATAACTTCGATTTTGATAAAATCCCCGCAGCCCAGTTCACGGGCCAGCCGGGCAATTCTCACCGCCTCATCGGCAGTCCGGGCGCCTGAAGTGTTGGGCAGCAAAGTCACCCCCGGGGGGATGTAGTCCAGGATATTGTCAGAGCCCCCCTGATTAGCCCGCCGGAGGGCCACGGTGATCATCTGGGCGCCGGCATGGTTCACCGCCGCATTGATGAGGTCCAGGGAATACTTGCCGGATCCAAGGATAAACCGCGATTGAAAGGCGCGGCCCCCCAGCAAAAGATCATCCCCGGTATCCGCAGTGGCAGCGCCGCCGCCCATGAACTGCAGTATTTCCACCGTATCTTTGTCGCAGATTTTTGCCTCAGGATAATCTTCCCGGGAGACGATTACACCGTTCAGCTCCACCGCCACCTGTTCCGGCGCGAAACCGCGATTCCGTAAAAAATCCGGCAGAAAAACCTCCGCCTGAAAATTCTCCTCAAGGCCGTTTACTTTTATCATCATTTATAATATCAGGGTAATTGAAAAAAATTTCAACCCTTCGCTCCATGATAGAAATTCCGGCGAAGATTATCTATATTTATTTTATGGCCTATGTGGAATTTCGGGATGTCTGCAAGTATTACACGCTGGGGGAAACCAGGATATGCGCCGCAGACTCCATGACTTTTGATGTGGAAAAAGGTGAATTTTGCGTTATTACCGGGCCTTCGGGGGCGGGAAAAACGACTTTGCTCAATATGTTGGGGGGCATGGATTCCTGCAGCGGGGGAAAAATCCGCCTCGACGGGCGGGAGATCAGCGCCTTTAACGAATCCCAATTAACCGATTACCGCCGCTACGATGTGGGCTTTGTGTTTCAGTTTTACAACCTCATACAAAATCTTACGGCGCTGGAAAATGTTGAGCTGGCGACGGATATTTCCCGGGACTCAAGCGACCCGGCGGAAGTGCTTGCCTCGGTGGAGCTGGCGGACCGGATGAACAATTTTCCCGCCCAGCTTTCCGGCGGTGAACAGCAGCGGGTGTCCATTGCCCGGGCGCTGGCAAAAAATCCCAAAATTCTTCTTTGTGACGAGCCCACTGGCGCGCTGGATTACAACACGGGAAAACACATCCTCCGGCTGCTCTGGGACAGCTGCCGGAAAACCGGAAAAACGATCATCGTAATTACCCACAATCAGGCGATTTCCCCCATGGCGGACCGGATCATCAGAATAAAAAACGGGCGCATTGCCGGCACGGAACTTAATGCAAAACCGGTAGACGCCGGGATGATTGAATGGTAAGAACTTTTCTTAAAACGGTTTTCCGGGGAATAAAATCCAGCCTTGGCCGTTTTTTTTCCATCTTCGCCATTGTTACTCTTGGCATAGGTTTTCTCATGGGACTGGCGGCGGCAACTCCGGACATGAAGTTTTCGATGGATCGTTATTTTGACGATGTCAACATGATGGATATTTTTATCAAGGGAACGCTGGGACTGACCGTTGATGATGCAAAGGCCCTGCGCGATCTTGCCATTGTGGAAAAATTATCCGCCGCAAAGGTTTTGGATGTGCCGGTGACGGCCGCCGCCGGAGAGCTCACGGCGAGGATCTACGGCATACCCCTAAAGGCCGCTTTTTCTCCCGGCGCGGTGAACCGTCTTGAGCTGCTGACGGGCCGTATGCCCCAGTCCCCCGGCGAATGTCTTGCCGATTCAGGCGGCGATTTCATAAGGCTTCCTCCGGGAACGGTCATCAATGCGGATCCGGAAACAGAAAATCTCAACATAAAACAATTCACCGTCACCGGTACTGTCAGGAGCCCGCTTTTTATTTCCAATGAAAAAGAGCCCGGCGCCGGGGGAAACGGTTATGTTTCTCTTGTGTTGTACATGAACGAAGATGTTTTTGATCTGCCATCTTACACCGATTTTTTTATCACCGTAAAGGGAGTGAAAAATCTTAATAGTTTTTCAGACAGCTACCGGTATATCATCGACGCCGCTGTAGCGGCCCTTGAGGGATTGGGAAAAACCCGTTCCCCCTTACGGGAAACAGGCATCCGTGATTTGGCAAAAACAGAAGCGCAGAAACAACTGGCGGCCGCCGAGGCTCTATACCGTGAAGGAAAAGATCAGGCTGCCCGGGAGCTGGCGGCGGCGCAAAGGCGGCTTGAAGATGCGGAACGGCAGATCGCCGATGCGGAAGCAGAACTTGTCCGGGGGCGGGAAGAGCTGGAACGGGAACGCCTGAAAACCAGGCTTGAATTTTCAGGCGGCGAAAAAACCATGCGGGAAGGGGAAGCGGAACTTGCCGCGGCGCGAAGCGCCCTGGCCGAAGCAAAAACACAACTCGACGCCAACAGAGTGCAGGTAGAAAAAACCAGGGCTTCCTGGCTGGGAATGCTTTTCGGCAAAAAAGGCGTTGCCCAATACGACAGTGCGGTAAAACAATACGAAGAAGGCCTCGCCAGAGTCATGGCAGAAACGGAAAAGCTTGAGGCGGGAAAACGGCAGATCGAAGAGGGAAAAATTATTGCCGAGGCGGAATTTGCCAGGGCGGAAATGAAACTCGCATCGGGGGCGGAGGAAATTGAAAAAGGCATTGAACAGCTTTCAGGCGGCCGCCGGGAATTTGAACGGCGTAAAAGAATGGCGGAAACGGAGCTGGCGGAGGCGGAACGAAAGATCCGGGAAGGACACGAGGAGATTCAGAATCTGAAAATTCCCGAAAGCCGCTGGTATGTGCTGGACCGCAGCTCAAACCTGGGGACGGTCCTCTTTGCCATGAACATCGAAAAAATAGCCGATATTTCCCGCATATTCCCCCTGTTTTTTGTGCTGGTAGCGGCGCTGGTGGTCTTTGTTACCATGACCCGCATGATCGAAGAAGACCGTCTCCAGATCGGCACACTCAAAGCTCTGGGTTACCGCAAACGGATCATCAGCGAAAAGTATCTTGTCTATTGCGGCATTGCGGGCATTGCCGGTTCCGCTGCGGGAATCATCGTAGGTTTTCGCATACTGCCTGTGGTGATCTATAACGCTTTTGCTGCAATATACCACATGCCCCCGCCTGTCACCCCCGTTGACTGGAAACTCGCTATAACAGGAACCGCCGCGGCGCTTTTCTCCGTATCCTGTGTAACGATTATTTCCTGCTACAGCTCCCTCCGGGAAAAACCCGCGGCTCTGCTCCATCCCCGTTCGCCAAAGCCCGGGAAACGGATCCTTCTTGAGTATATTCCCTTTTTATGGAAGCCGATGAAATTCACCTGGAAAATTACCGCCCGGAATTTGTTCCGTTACAAAGTTCATTTCGCCATGACCGTTACCGGCATTGCCGGATGCACCGCCCTTATGGTTGCCGCCTTCGGCCTGCGGGATTCCCTGGTGGATATAGCCCATACGCAATTTTCCTCGATAACGAAATACGACCTCCGCATTGAGCTTTCCGATGATCCCCCGGGCCCTGCATCCGGAAGAAAAAGCGACCCTGAATTGGAAAAAGTGCTGGCAGGGCGGAGCCGGATCGCCCTGAAAAGCGGTTCCGCATTTATCATAGCCGGACGCAACCGCTACAGTGCCACTGCATATACAACGGAAGACATAGAAAGGCTGGGGGAGTTTATCCGCTTGAGAAACCGTAAAACCGGACGTGATTTGCCCCTTTCCGCCGATGCGGTGATCATAACAGAAAAAATTGCGGAGCTTCTTGGCATTGGGGAAGGCGGGAAACTTACGCTGGAGGACACATCGGGCAGGCAGGTCTTCCTTACTGTTTCAGGCATTACCGAAAATTATGTGGGCCTTCCGGTGTACCTTGGAGAAAACGCATGGACACAATTATTTGACCGCCCGGATTTTTTCCCCCTGCTGTTTGTGAAATCCGGCATCAACGAAAAAGCCGACGATAACTACCTTGCAAAGATTGTATCATGCGGTTCTGTTGCAGGGGCTGAACTGGTTTCTGCCCTTCAGGCATCATGGACAAGGCTTCTTTCAAGCATCAGCTACATAGTGCTTGTACTGATAGTCGCCGCCGCCGGCCTTGGAGGAACTGTTCTTTTTAACCTTATCAATATCAACATTAACGAGCGGCGGGGAGAATTGGCAACGCTGCGGGTTCTGGGATTCCGCCGGACAGAAGCGGCGGCCTGGATCTTCCGGGAAATAAGCATCCTCGTGCTGACCGGCGCCGGGGCGGGCCTCGTGTTGGGCATTCCCCTTCACGGCCTTATTATTTCCATTGCGGAAAACCCCGACCTTATGTTCGGCCGCGTCATCGCCCCGGTAAGTTTTATTCTGTCGGCCCTTTTCACCCTGGCCTTTTCCGTTCTGGTAGACATTTTCATGATCCCGAAAATCACCCGGATCAACATGGCCGAATCGCTCAAGTCACCGGATTAGGGGGATGGGAATGCAGGGATTGTACCCGGCCTTTTACTAAAAATTTGTTAAGTAGCAGATGCCGATAAGCAGCACCGCCCGCAGGCTTTCCGAATCCGCCGATTTTGCCAGACAGCCTATCCGGCCGCCGTACCACCAGAAAAGGCCCATCTGGGTATCAATACGGAAGGTATACTCGGTAAAATCCGCCTCGCGGCTCTGGTTACCGAAAAGGAGATAGGCCAGTTCGTTCAGGATGACGCTGAAGTCCGCCAGGGCCTTTTGATAATCCCCCGCTTCAATCAGGGCGATAAAAGACGGAATGCGATCCTGCAGCTTTTCCTTACGGATTTCATCAGCTTTTTCCACCCAGGTTTTTTGGATCAAAAGATCCAGATTGTTCCGGAAATGCCCCAAAAACCGATGCATATCCGCCCCGCCGTGTTCAACCGCCAAAAGCCGTTTGTAATCGGCGCCTATCCCCAAAATTTCCGCGAAGGCGGCGGCATTACCGGCCTTGGGGCCTTTGCCTTCAGGATAGCCGCCGGAGGGAAAGAGCCGTTCTGTGATTTTACGGTGCTCGTGAGGAATGAGGTCAATCATAAGCTAAACATACCAATCATTACCATATTGATCCAGCCATGCGCGAAGGGCCCGGCGGGTTGAATCAAAGGCCAGATCATCAAAATTGATTTCGGAAGCTTTTACAAAACGAACCCCCGCTATTTCAGCTTCTTCCAGCCGCAGATCCCCTTCGCTTAAGGAGGGAACGGCAAGGGTAAAAAACAGGTCGCAGGTGTTGTACTCGATATTCCGGTAGGGGTAAACATTGGGAAAAGAGGCGAAAAGAGTATAGACGCCGGTCAATGGCGAGCCGGGAGGGACCGGGGGCGTCCAGCCTATTTCCTCCTCCATTTCCCGGTGGAGTCCCTCCAGCGCCCCTTCGCCGGGATTGACGAAGCCGCCGGGAAGATCCAGTTTGCCTTTGGCGGGCTCCTTTCCCCGGACCAGCAAAAGAAGAGTCTCCCCGGTCCGAATGACGCAGCCCGTGGCCGCCGCCGTGTTGTGGTAATACACAAAGCCGCAGTCGGGGCAGTGGAACCGGTTCCCCTGGAAGTCGATTTTTTTTGATGCACAGCCTGGACAATATTGAAACATGATGGATGATATTCTATAATAAAAAATATGGTTTGTAAATGTTCCCTTCAAGTCCGTACTTATGAGTGTGATAGTTACGGTCATGTAAACAACGCCAACTACCTCAACTATCTGGAATTTGCCCGTTATGAATTATTGAAGGATGTTGGTTTTGATTATCCCGCCGCAATAAAAGCCGGTTATGGCGTTTATGTGGCCCGTATCGAGATCGACTACAAAAAATCCGCCATACCCGATGACAACCTGGAGATAAAATCCTGGCCGGTAAAAAAAGGGGCCGTCAGCGGGATCATTGCCCAGGAAATTTGGCGGGGGGACGACCTTCTGGTAACGGCCAAAGTAACCTGGGCCTTTGTGGATTCCAAAGGGATGCCCACGAAACTGCCCAAAGAATGGGATATGCCGGGGCTTAAGCCGGATTAGAACCGGAAAAAGAAGTCCGCAGGCGTTTTTCTTTTTGGAAACGGGCGATGGCCAATTCGATCAGCCGGTCTATCAACTCTGTGTAAGAAACGCCGGAAGCTTCCCACATTTTCGGGTACATGCTGATACGGGTAAAGCCCGGCATGGTGTTTATCTCGTTGACGATAATTTCCCCCGAATCTTTCAGGAAAAAATCCACCCGGCCCAGACCTTCGCACTCCAGCACCTTGAATGTTTTTATCGCCAGGGCCTGAATTTTCTTGGCCGTATCGGCGGGAATTTTTGCGGGGATTTCCAGAGCCGCCCCGTGTTCGTCGAGGTACTTGGCCTCGTAAGAATAAAACTCGTGGGATGATACCACTTCCCCCGGCAATGCGGCCGCCGGTTCCTCGTTACCCAGAACGGAACATTCCAGCTCCCGGCCCTGGATAAATTCTTCGATGACGGCCTTCGTGTCGTAGTCAAAGGCCAACCTGAGTGCCGCCGCATATTCATCTTCGTTATGCACTTTGCTGACCCCCACGGAGGAACCCATGTTGGCGGGTTTTACAAAAAACGGCAGCCCCAATTCATCCGAGATACTTTGAAATGACGGCAGTTCCTGGTGAGATCGCAGGGTTCTGAATTTGCCGATAGGAACGCCGCCGTCCCGGAGGAGCCGCTTCATCACATCTTTGTCCATTCCCACGGCGGAACCCAAAACCCCCGCCCCCACAAAGGGCAGATCCGCCAGCTTCAGAAGCCCCTGGACCGTGCCGTCTTCCCCAAAAGGACCGTGGAGGATGGGGAACACCACATCCACCGAGATTGTTTTTTCCGGGGATTGCAGGTTTGAAACAAGGCCGCCCCGCTCCGGCACAAACGTTACCAAATCGCCAGTATCCGACGGATCGCTAGAGTCCAGTAAAAACTTCGCCGAATGGTTCAAAATCCAGCGGCCCGATTTATCTATACCGATGAGGACGGGGTTGTACTTTTCGCGGTCAATGGCATCGAAAACATTTTTTGCCGATTGCAGGGAAACCTCATGTTCCGCCGACTTGCCCCCGAATAAAATGCCCACGTTAATTTTTTTCTGCATGATTGTTACGGATTATACAAGCGGAGGAAACACTTGACAAGGCCCGAATACTCAAGTAATACTAAACATCATGGAATCCAATGTAATCGTCAATCCGAATTGCGCGTGTCCCAACAAGAAATGCCCTGTGGTGGGTAAGTGCCATGAGTGCCGCACCGCTCATAAAAAGCCTTACTGTGAATCGGGCGCAGTGCAGCAGGCCTTTGCCCGTTTTGGATTTAAGCTTTACGATGCAATGGCTGGCAGGAAAAACAAATAGATGAGGAGTAGGCGATGAAAGTTTTATTGGTCAATGGAAGTTCCCGGAATAATGGCTGTACAAATGTTGCCTTAACCGAAGCGGCGCGGGCATTGAACGAGGAAAAAATAGACACGGAAACGGTGTTTATCGGCAACGCCCCGCTCCCCGATTGTATTGCCTGTCATAAATGCCGGGAAACCGGCCGCTGCGTATTTAATGATATTGTAAACGACCTGGTGGAAAAAGCAAAAAGTTCCGACGGTTTCATATTCGGCTCCCCCGTCTATTACGCCCACCCCAGCGCCCGTCTTTTAACGGTGATGGACAGGGCCTTTTACTCAGGCGGACGGCATTTTTCGTTTAAACCGGCCGCATCTGTTTTAAGCGCCCGCCGGGCCGGTACCACGGCCTCTTTCGATGTCACTAATAAATATTTTACGATCAACTCCATGCCAGTGGTTTCTTCCACCTATTGGAACCATGTACACGGCCACCAGCCGGAAGAAGTTTTGCAGGACAAAGAAGGCTTAATGACTATGTACAACCTCGGCAAAAACATGGCATGGCTCTTAAAGTGCATCGCCTTGGGAAAAGATAACGGTATAGCTATTCCGAAAAACGAAAAGGTGTTTACAAATTTTGTGAGGTAGGGGACCGCAGAGCTAATGCCCGCAGCCCCTACCGCCGCTCCAGACCCACATAGTAGGTCTCAAAAGATTCGCTGCGGCAGGCGGCGGGTTTGAAACTTTTCCCGGTTTTGAAAATTTCACGGATGCGTTTTAACAGGGCCGCCGTGTCGCCGCCCTGAAAAACTTTCACCGCAAGATTACCGCCGGGGGCAAGGCAGGTTTCAGCATAGCTGAGGGCTTCCTCCGCCAGGACCAGCGAACGGAGGGTGTCGACGGAACGGTTCCCGGTAGTAGCCGGGGCGGCGTCGCACATCACCAGTTTGTAGGGGCCTTTTTCCTGCAGTGTGCCCCGGACAGCCGCATCGGTCATATCACCCTGAGCAAAGAAAAAATTTGCACCGTCAAAAAGACCTTTGTCATATTGCCGCGAGAGGGGGGCCAGATCGACGGCGGTTAAAAAAAAGCGGCCGGAAAATTTTCGCAGGGCGTAGAGGCTCCAGCTTCCGGGGGCGGCGCCAAGGTCAAGGGCCCGGAAGTCCGCACCGCCGAAACGGAAAAGGCCGAATTTTTCATCCAATTCCTTCAGCTTGTAAACCGACCGGGCGGGGTAGCCTTCTTTTTGCGCCTTGATGGACCAGTGATCCGGTTTTTCATACGATGACATTAGGCTATCCCTCGTGTACTATTCTGATTTATGGATCTTCAGTATATGCAACGGATTGAAAAGATTGAAGCGGTGTTGCGGGACTGGCTGCCGGAAAAGCCCGGGGCAGCCTGGATGGCAAAGGTTTTCCGGGGGCTTGAAAATGCCGTCAGCCCGGCGCAGGCCCGGGCGCTAATCGAGGGCGGCTGGGACTTGGTGAACCGGGGGGGCAAACGGTGGCGGCCCCTGCTCATGGCGCTGGTCTGCGAAAGTCTGGGCGGAGGGGATGCAAGCCTTCCTTTGACGCCGCTGGTGGAATTTTGCCATAACGCCAGCCTTATCCATGACGACCTCGAGGACAATTCCGATGAGCGCCGGGGAAAACCCGCCATACACCTGCTTTACGGCAGCGATACCGCCATCAACGGGGGGGCCTTTCTCTACTTTCTCCCGCTGGCCTGTCTTGAGGCCTGGGAAGGCCCGCCTGAATGGAAAGATATGATGTACCGTCTTTGGGGCGGGTATATGCGGCGGCTCCACCTGGGGCAGTCCATGGATATAACCTGGCACCGGGATTTTTCTTCCCTGCCAAATCTGGATGAATACGATCGTATGTGTCGCCTTAAAACCGGTTGTCTGGCCCGGCTGGCGGCGGTGCTGGGGGTTTATGCAGCGGCGGCCTGTCAAACGGGATCACCGGCGGCCCAAAAGACCGCCCATGCTGCGGCCGAAACACTGGGGCTTGCGGCGGAAAATCTTGGCGTGGGCTTTCAGATTCTGGATGATGTGAAAAACCTGACCACGGGCATCCCCGGGAAAAAACGAGGGGATGACGTGGTGGAGGGGAAAAAAAGCCTCCCGGTACTGCTCTACCTGCACCGGCGCCCCGAAAAAAGGGATTTTACAGCCCGGTGTTTCCAGGCGGCCCGGAAGGCGGGTACCCAGGCGCCCGAGGTGGAGGAGCTCATCGGGGAGCTGGACAGGGCCGGTGTCCTGCAAGAGGCCGAAGAACAGGGCCGGACCCTCATTTTGGAGGCAAAAAAAATTCTTTCGGCTGACGGGGGGGATCTTTTGGCAGGTTTTACGGACCTCATCGTATGAACAAGACGGACAGCATGATTGAAGCGGAAATTTGGACGATTTCCGAAAAGGAAGATGGAAACTCGGTGGCGCTCTCCATTAAAGACCCGGAGCTGATCGTCCCCCTTTTTCTGGATGATGGGGAAATAAAGATGGTCCTTCGGGCCATGGAGGGAATACGATCCACCCGGCCTCAAACTCAGGACCTTTTGATGAATTTTATCCGGGAAAGCGGTTTTGAGGTGATCCGGATGGATCTGTACGGGGTAAAGGACAATTTGGTCCAGGCCCGGCTGGTTTTTGCCGGGGGCGGCCGTTCCGAAGCTCTGATACTGGACGCCCAGCCTTCGGATGCCCTTGCCTTGGCTATCCGCACCCAATGCCGGATCTATGTTTCCCGAAAAGTGGCGGACACCCTGGGTATCCGAAAAGATTTTTTGTAAATTTTATAAAAAAAGGGTATTTTCGGTAATCGGCATGATATCCAGCGTTATGATGCCGGTGGGTATGTTGGTTTTTGGTCCTGTTGCTGATAAGGTGTCTATAGATATTCTTTTAATTGGAACAGGTATCGCATTGATGTTACTGGCTATTCCATTTGTAGCCAATAAAAAATTGCGTGAAATAGGGATAAGCCATTTAAAATTATAAAACAAGTGTCTTGGGTATTAAACCCCTCAGTACGAATAAAGGTCTGATGCAAATGCTCCGTTATTTCATCAGGTTGCGGGGATTCACCGTGACGCCGTTTTTGTAAACCGTAAAGTGAAGGTGGGGCCCGGTGCTGAGGCCGGTGCTGCCCACGTCGCCTATCCTTTCGCCGGTGTTGACGTAGGCCCCGGACTTAGTGCGGATAACGCTCATGTGGGCGTAAAGGGTACGATACCCCGAATGATGGCTGATTACCACATAGTTGCCGAAGGAATCGTCCCAGCCCACGACACTGACCCTGCCGGCCATGGCGGCCCGGACGGGAAGGCCGGGGCCGGCGGCAATGTCCAGGCCCGAGTGAAAATGCCTGCCGCCCGAGATAGGGCTGATACGGTAGCCGTAGGGCGAACTGATGTAACCCCGGAGGGGCCAGATAAAAAGATCACCGTTAATTTCCTGAAGGCTTACCCGTTCAAGCCGGGCGCCGGGGATAAACAGGGAAGCGTTTGCCCTGAGCTCCCCGGAAAAAAGCTCGTTCACCGTCCGGAGGGTATCTTCGGAGGTTTCATATTTTTCCGCCAGGGCCGCCAGCGTATCGCCGTTTTTGACGGTGTACACAATGCCGTCCTGATTGGGAACCTTCAGCGCCTGGCCTATCTGCAAAAGCCGTGAACTTTTAATACCATTGACGGAGATCAGCGTGTCCTGGTTAAGACCCCAATTCTGGGCCAATTCGCCTATGGTATCCCCCTTGACCACCTGATGGGAACTGTAAAGAAGCATCCTTGGCCGGGAAAATT
>BNUV01000083.1 GCA_025997615.1 Spirochaetia bacterium | reverse complement strand
ACACTTATTGTCAAAAAACGTGTTGCGCGTATCAGCGGCATACTGCAATTATTGTTGGCAATCGCAGGTTTTGTGGAAGTCATTCGAAGGTTTATCGGGCAGGAAACAGTGCCAAATCCAATTATTATGATGGCTATTTCCGTAGTCGCCCTTATTGCAAATACGGCTTCTTTGCTGTTACTCAATAAAACAAAAGGCCAGGAAGTAAATATTAAAGCAAGCAAAATATTTACTTCCAATGACGTTATTGTCAATATCGGCGTTATCGCCGCCGGTGTTTTGGTTCTGGTGTTAGGTTCAAAAATACCGGATTTGGTTATTGGCGCGGTTGTGTTTACCGTAGTTTTACGCGGCTCTATTAGTATAATAAAACTGTCTAAATAGGAAGGACAATGAAAGACAGAGGAGAGATTATGGAATATTTTCCGCAGTTTGTGCAAAAAATTGAAGATGATTTCGTACAGATTTTTGAGAAAAGCCTTACTCCGGCTTTACAGCTCATGTCTTACTACCGCTGCGCCCTTATGGAAGTTGAAACCAAGTTTAAAGTTCTTAACGAAGAACTGTCGTTGTCCCATGATCGAAATCCAATCGAACATATAAAGACTCGGATTAAGGCGCCTGACAGCATACGGCGGAAGATGCGAAAATTACGGATACCATTAACGGTTGAGTCTATCGAAAAAAATATTCGTGACATAGCAGGTATTCGCATTATATGCCAGTTTGTAGATGACATTTATGTTCTGGCAGACTGCC
Source organism: Spirochaetia bacterium (assembly GCA_025997615.1). Taxonomy (GTDB): domain Bacteria; phylum Spirochaetota; class Spirochaetia; order Treponematales; family Breznakiellaceae; genus BNUV01. The sequence goes on along the minus strand of BNUV01000083.1, from coordinate 13,621 downwards.
TGCTTTCGCAAGATGATGTTAAACTCGTTGAAAAGAAAGATTATATTGCTAATCCAAAGGAAAGCGGATACCGGAGTCTTCACTTGATAATAGAGGTGCCGATATTCTTGCATAACGAAAAACGGCAAATGAAAGTAGAAGTCCAATTAAGGACTATAGCAATGGATTTTTGGGCAAGTTTGGAACATCGGTTCAATTACAAAAAGAACATACCTCGTGACAAAATGGATGCTATCATCAAAGAATTAAAAAATTGTGCTGAAACAAGCGTATGGCTTGACTTGAAAATGCAAGACATACGTGATAGTATTGAGAGGCTTGAAAAGAGCGAAGGAGTATACGTATGAATTTATATGATTTTACGGTTACGAACCGTGAAGGAAAGCCTGTGTCACTTGCCGACTATAAAGGCAAAGTGCTTTTGATTGTCAATACCGCCACCAAGTGCGGATTGACTCCGCAATATACCGGTTTGCAAGCCTTATATGATACCTATCAGGGTAAAGGATTGGAAATTCTGGACTTTCCCTGTAATCAATTTGCCGGACAAGCCCCAGGTAGCGCCGAAGAGATTTGCGAATTTCGCAAGACGCAGTATCATGTTACCTTTCCCCAGTTTGCCAAAATTGACGTGAATGGTGAAAATGCCGCGCCGCTTTTTGTGTATCTTAAAGAGCAGGTTACTGAAACTGCCGATGAAGGGGCGGCCGCTCTTATTGAACGAATAAAGAACATTTCCCCCTTCACCGGTACCAAAGACATCAAATGGAATTTTTCAAAATTCCTGGTAAATCGTGACGGAAAAGTGGAAACATGGTTTTCACCCACAACAAAACCTGAAGATTTGGCTGCCGCGATAGAGCGGTTACTCTAACCGTAAAATCAGTCAGTCGCCGGTTGAGCATGGCAATGGATTATTTTGTCATGTTCGACCGGTTCCATCATCGAAACACGTCAGAAAATCGACATACCGGATATTCTGGAAATAATCATCGTCCTGTTCATTTACGCCGGTATCTTTTTAAGCTCGCGGTTTAATTTATACTATACCTATTTCTGGTGGGACGATTTACTACACACCATGTCCGGGGTAATTATCGGATTTATCGGGTTTATCGTTATTTACAAAATTAACTATAAATACAGCATGGACATCAGCCCTGTACTTGTGGCGCTTTTTTCCTTTACCTTTGCGGTAACTTTAGGGGTGGTATGGGAAATATTGGAATTTTCCTGCGATGTGTGTATCGGCAGCGCCCATCAGAAATGGGATTTGCCTGATACGGAAATATTAATGGGAATGCCATATCAAGGCAGTGGATTGCGTGATACCATGTCTGATTTAATAGTAGATAGTATCGGCGCTTTTATTACATCAGTTATCACCTATCATTTATATAAAAACAAAAGAAAAGAAACACTGGAAAAGATGCAAAAAATGATAAAAGAATAGGGTATCGGGAATAAACCGTGAAATATACATCGGTCCCGGTCATCACTTTTAATTTACAGGCAGGTTGTTTTATAATTCGTATGGAACAGCCAAAACCCTGAAAAGTTGATAAAAAATTGATGTTTTGTTGATAAGTAGTTTACACCTGGCGGGTACATTTTCAATATCAATAAAGAATAAAAATATTCCTTATTGGTTTTACGCCGTATGGTTGTAAAAACTTTTTTTAGAGGAGTTTCTTATGAAACGAATCGCATTTTTATCGCTCTTGCTCATTTTTGCCCTGTCCTTTGTAACCGCGCAGGAAGCGGCGCATGAAACAGTGACGGAAGCCACCCCTTTTGTGCTTCCCGCAAATGAAACCAGCCTGTCAGCCGGGTTCGTATTCGGCAACACCTTTGTGTTTGATCCCGATAATGACAACAGCTATTTCGGATCGCCGGGTATGGCTTTTGAAGGTTATTCTTTTTGGAACCACAAAAACCTTGGAATTTTTTATCACGGCTCGTTTGCGTTTCCGGTGGTGGGAGATGATGGGGACACGCCCCTTCACGAATTTCAATGGGAAGGTATCTTTGGCCCGGCTTTCCGTATCCGTTTCACGGACAGCCTGACACTGCAAACCGGCATCGGAATTGGAACAAGCGGACTGCTTGATTTTTACGAGCAGAGCGGCGATGATTATTTTGGAGTAATGTTTAACTTTGGTGTCGGTGCGGATGCCGGATTAAAGTTTGACATTGGCGACAAATTCTTTATCAAAGGCGGCGCGAATGTCATGTGGTCGTTTTTAGGAGGCAGTGTCGCACACGAAACATCGCGTAATGGGGACTGGAGCACAGACTGGAACCCGAAAGGCTATTCGACGCTGAGCGTCAACCCCTATATCACTTTCGGCTTGAACATCTATTCTCCGAAGCAGGAAATCCGGCGTCCCAATTCACTGCCGCACCTGGGAAAGAATTCACTTTCCGAATTACCGCAGAAAGGAAATATACTGCATCCCCCATTGCCGCAGTTGGGAAAACCCCCGCTTGAACAAGCTGCGGAATAGGCTTAAAGCGGTTCCGGGACACTCTGTCCTGGAACCGCTTTTCCCTGTTATAAATTGCCGTAAACGACATTGTCGCCAGAAACATTGTTATCAATCCCTCAACACGGCGGGTTTTTGTTTCGGGAACAGAAATAGAACTTGCCAACAAAGAATATGAATTACTTTTTTTTCTTGCCTCAAACCCTGAAATAGTTTTTAGCAAAGAAAAACTCTACGATAAAATCTGGGGTGAAGATATGTACGGCGATATCAATACCGTCCGCGAGCATATTACCCGCCTGCGCAAAAAAATAGAGCGCGATCCGTCCAATCCGGTACACATACAAACGGTGTGGGGTGCGGGTTATAGGTTTTGTGGGTAGGGTAAGAGAATGCCGGGACTGAAGGATTACCAAGTACCGCAGCAGCGGCTTGGCGGATGTTAGGGGGATATGGTTTTCACCTTATCATATCCCCCTTTTCTTATGCGTTTATTTTGCCGTCAAGGCCGCCATGGTGATATAGTTGTAGGGCTGGTTGAAGTGGGGCAGGAAGAAAATGTCCAGGAGCTTCAATTTATCAATGGTCAGCTTTTCCTCAATCGCCAGGGAGAACATATGTATCCCCATGGAAATATCCTGATACGAGGCCATCTGGGCCCCCAGGATCCGGCGGGTGTTTTTGTCGTAGACGATGCGGATCTTCACCTTGTCGTTGTTTTCGGTGATAAAGGCCGGTTTCTGGGTATCCTCAAACTGGGTGTAAACCGGCGTATAGCCCGCTTTTTCTGCCGCCCGAAGGTTGAGGCCCGTGGAAACCATCTTGTAGTTGTAGATGCAGATGCCGTTGGAGCCCTGAACCCCGGCGGATTCCAGAGGCGTGCCCCCGGCATTATGACCCGCCACCACCCCGCTGCGCACGGCGTTGGTAGCCAGGGCGATGTAGGCGCTGTTTTCCACGGCGTTGCTGTAAACTGTGGCGCAGTCGCCGATGGCGTAAACCCCCGCTTTGCTGGTTTCCTGTTTCAGGTTGACCTTGTAGGCCCCGTTGGCAAAAGTTTCCAGCTCCCCGTTACCCAGGGTAGAGTTGGGCCTGAACCCTATGCCCATGATCACCAGGTCTATGGGATATTCACCCTTGTTGGTGAGCACCTTCTCCACCTTGCCGTTTCCCTGGAATTCCTTCACCAGTTCCCCGAAGTGAAGCTCAATGCCGTTGTCCGCCAGGACCTTGTCCATGTCGCCGGTGAACCAGTCGTCGTAGTAGCTCGCCAGGCTCGTGTTTTCGGCCTCGAAAAGGAGGACGTTCTTGCCCCGGCGGCGCACCGCTTCGGCCAGCTCCACCCCGATGTAGCCCGCCCCCACCACAGCGACGTTTTTTATCTCCGGTTTATCCAGAATGGCGTTAATTTTCTGGCCGTTTTGAAAAAGTTTGACGAATTCCACGTTGGGAAGGTCCAAACCGGGGATTTTCGGGGCAATGGGGAGGGATCCCGAGGCGATGATAAGCTTTTCATAGTCCTCGACAATCTCTTTTCCGCCGGAATCCTTCGCATAAACCTTTTTTGCGGCAAAATCGATGCGGTTTACCTCGGTTTCCATGTGGACCACCGCCTTTTTAGCCTCCAGTTTTTCCTTGGAGCAGTAAAAAAGCCCCTCGTACCCGGAAATCTGCCGGCCAATCCAGAGGGCGGTACCGCAGCCCAGATAGCTGATATTACTGTTCCGGTCAAAAATCACCAGTTCGTTCCCCGGATAGTTGTCCAGAATTGTATTCGCCGCCGCCGTACCGGCATGGTTGGCCCCAATCAAAACAATTTTGCTCATGGTTTTCTCCTTATTAGTAGAATAATATGAAAATTTGACAAAAGCAACACGGGGGGCTGTGCCGGCAACCATTATATAAAAAGTACTTGACAAACGGACTAACTCTTAGCTAAGCTTACTATATGACAAACATTCCTGACAAAGTAAAGGCTCCGGCCGCCGTTCCCATCCACGAGGCCAAGACCACCCTGTCCCAACTGGTCAAACGGGCGGCGGCGGGGGAGACCATCTACATCGGCGCCCATGGCAAACCGGAGGTCATGCTCACCGTGGCCAACACCGGCAAATATATGGCGGAGCTGCGGAAAAGCTTTATCGGCTGCATGAAGGGGCAGATAACCTTCAACGAGGGCTGGGACGCCCCGCTGGACGATGACATCATTGAAGAGATGCTCAGTATGCGGGGCATGGAGGAGTACGAGGTAAAATGACCCAATTCCTGATTGATACCAACATCGTGCTCTGGCTTGCCGATGAAAACCCACGGGTAGACCGGATTAAGCCCCTCTTGCTTTCCGGTGATACCCAGGTTTTTATCAGTGTCGTTTCCTGGTGGGAAATCGTGATAAAAATCAGGCGCGGTAAGTTAAACGCAAATTTTGAGCAGATCCGTACCCGCGCCTATGAACGGGGCTTCCTCGAACTCCCCATAACCGGTAATTGCCTCAAGGCTTATCTCGAGCTGCCGGACCTGCATAAGGATCCTTTTGATCATATGCTGTTGGCCCAGGCCGTGGCCGAGCCCATGCGGTTCATCACCGGCGATTCCCTTCTGGCGGATTATTCCTCCCTGGTGATGGCTATCTAGGAGCCGCAGGGGAGGCGCGCGCTCACGTTTTTCTCCGGAATACCGATATTTGAGGGTATGAGAGCCCTTGTCATTCTTTTTGGCGGCCGTCTCCACGCAGCGGCCTTCCAGGATCTTCTTCCTGGCAAAAATGCCTTCTCCCTGACCCTGGAAAAGGCCCGGCTGTTTCCCGGCGCCGGGAAACTGGTCCTTCTGGGGAAAAACGGCGCGTCGTATCCCGGGCTGCCCGAAGATGTCGCCCTGATTTGCCGGGACGAATGGACCCGGAAGGGTTTTCTCGAGACCGTTTCATCCCTGCAGGCGGATTTTGACCTGATCTACATCGCCTGGGCGGATTGCCCTTTCCTGGATCCGGCGCTGGCGGGGGCCCTGGCGGACCGGCATCTCCGTTATGCCGCCGAATATTCCTATGCCGACGGCTGGCCCTACGGGTTTTCTCCGGAGATTCTTTCGCCCGGCGTGGCGGGAATTTTGGCGGCCCTGGAAGGGGAGAGGAAAGGGCCGGTGGAACGGGACTGCCTTTTTTCCGTCATCCAAAAAGATATAAATTCTTTTGATATAGAAACGGAAATTTCCCCGGTGGATCTTCGCCCCCACCGTTTGAATTTGGCGGCGGACTCCAGGGCAAATTTTATTTTGCTAAAACGATTTTTTGAGGCCGGGCTTTCCGGGGCCGGTGACGCGGCGGAACTTATCGCCAAAAAACCGGAACTCCTGCGTATCCTGCCGGCCTTTTATTCTGTGCAGGCAGCCGGGCCCTGTCCGCAAAGCTGCAGCCTCTGTCCCTATCCGCAATTTGGAAATTCTTCCGGTGATATAAGCAGCCGGAAGGATTTTCTTGAACCGGGAAAATTCGCGGAGCTTTTAGAAAAAATAATTTCTTTTTCCGGCGAGGCGGTGATCGATCTTTCTCTTTGGGGTGAAATCGCCCTGCATCCGCAAAAATTGGATTTGATACGCCATGTGTTATCCCGGCCCGCCTTATCACTGGTGATAGAAACCTCAGGCATTGGCTGGAAAAACGAAGACTTTGAAATCCTGGCCGCCGAAGTGCGGAACGCACCGGAAAGGTTGAACCGTATGGCGCCGCTTTCCTGGATCGTTTCCCTGGATGCCCAGGATCCCGGGCGTTACAAAGAAATTCGGGGCGCCGGTTTTGCGGAAGCTCTGGCGGCGGCGGAAAAGCTCCGGGAACTTTTTCCGGGGGATACCTACGTTCAGGCGGTCCGGGTGAAGGGCGCCGAAGATGATATAGAACTTTTTTACCGGCACTGGAAAGATGCAACACCGCATGGGGCGAATATCATCATCCAGAAATACGATCATTTTGCGGGGGCGCTTCCGCCGTTAGGGGCATCGGATCTGTCGCCGGTAAAACGGCGGCCCTGCTGGCATCTGATGCGGGACATGGTGATCCTCATCGATGGGACGGTTCCGCTTTGCCGGGAAGATATTTTTGCCCTGAAGAAACAGCCGCAAAAAGAAGTTTTGGGAAATGTGTTTACCGATTCGCTGGAAAGTATCTGGTCTCATGGCGAGGCTCAATACCTGGAACAGTGCGCCGGCGATTATTCAGGAATTTGTGCGGGGTGCGATGAATACTATACCTATAATTTTTAATGAAACCCTGCCTTCCTACACGGTGGTGGGCGGTACCGAACGGGCGGCGGCGTCGGGTCTTTCCCTGGTGCTGCTTAACCGGGGAGGCCGTTATTCCCGGCGCACTCTTTTTCAGGAGCTGGAAAAAGTAGGTTTTGATTATATCATCTCCCTGGAAGGTCCGGGGGATCATTACGATGTGGAAGAGCTGTCACTCCGTTTTCCATTTATCCGTTTTGTTTTGCTGAAAGAGCATATCAATCCCGGCGCTCAGATCAACCTGGCCGCATCGGAAATGACGAGCCCGCTTTTTTTTGTATTATGGAACGATCTGCGTATTCTCCACGGCGGCGGCGCGGTGCGGATGGCGGAACGGCAGATCCTGAGCCAGGAAGAACTCAGCAAAAACGGAAATCATAAAAGCGTATACCGCCGCCTCTGCACCGTGCCGGTGATTCAGAATTCCCGTTTTGAAACGCTCCCCACGTTAATTACCCCCTCGGTGATCCGCAGAACCATTGGAACCATGCCCTTTCCCCCGAACAGGGAAGGCCTCCCCTCGCTGTATCCCTTTGACGGCATCGGTATTTATGACCGGGAACGGTTTATCGGCATAGGCGGATTTGACAGCACCCTTGGCAGCTTTCACTGGCAGCTTATGGATTTTGGTTTTCGCTCCCGTCTCTGGGGCGAAGAAATAAACGCCACCTTAACGATGAAACTTTCTTACGATGGGGATTCTCCCGCCGAAGACAGCACCGCCGAAGAAAGTTACCGCCGTTTTTATTTGAAAAATATTGCCCCGGTTTTTCGGGGAGATACGGCCCATATTCCCCTGCGGCGTTTTCCCGCCTATCTTTGGCGCACCGGGGGCGATCCTTTTGCCGCCTGGGAAGATTTTTCCGAAGGCCGCCGCTGGGTAAAGGCAAACTGTTATCGCTTCAAGTGTGATGCAAAAACCATCACCGAGCTTTGGGAACCCTACGAGGCCGTTTCGGACAAGGAGGGCATGGGAAAATGACCGCCATAGTTCTGCAGGCCCGGCTTGATTCAACCCGCCTCCCGGCAAAATCTCTTTTGCCTCTGGGCGGCGCCCCTCTGATTTTTCGTGTCATGGAAGCGTTGTACAGGGTGCCCTGCGATCTCCGGGTTCTGGCCTGTCCCGATGATTGTGTTTCCCACTTCAGCCCCTGGGCGGACAAGGCGGGTTTTCTTTTATCCCCCGGCTCAAAAGATGATGTTTTGAACCGTTATTGCGACGCTATCCGCCGTTTTTCTATTGATCGCGTCATCAGGGCCACCGGTGATAATCCTTTTGTCTTTGCCGATGCGGCGGCGCTTATCAACCGTGAAGCTATAGAAAACAACGCCGATTATGCCGGCTATCTCAGGCTGCCTTATGGCGCCGGTGTGGAGTCGGTGAACGCCGGGGCGCTTCTCCGGGCGGAAAAAAACGCCGCCAATCCCCCGGAACGGGAACACGTATGTCCGTATCTTTACAATCACCCCGAACTGTTTAACCTTCACCGGCCGGAAGCCCCCGCGGAGTGGCGGGAAAATTCCCTCAGGATCACCGTGGATACCCCCGCCGATTATGATCGGGCCCGCTGCCTCTACGATGCACTTCCTCAAAGCGAAGATCGGTACCAGGGGAAATTTATTATCGAAGTTTACAAAAAACTTTTTTTCCCCGGGCAGGAAGAAACAGCCGGCGGATTTGCGGCCTCGGGAAGGCTTGGGTGAATTCTTTTTCGCTTCTGGCCGTTCCCTCGGTTAAAAAAGGCCGGGGCGGTGGTCACTTGGTCCGGTCCGTAAACCTGGTCAAGTGTCTCCGTTCCCGGGGCTCTGACGCTTTTTTATATTTGCCCGACGGAGATACTGAAAAAATTCCCTTTAATGACGATCTCGATCCCCGGTGGATCATCAGCGCCGGAAATGCCGAAACAAAAACCTGGAGCTTTATTGTCCTTGATCTCTGGCAAACTCCCGCCGAAGAATTTGTCCGTTGGCGAAACCTCAAAGCCCCGTTGATAGGCATAGACGAAGGCGGTCCCTGCAGGACTGATTTTGATTTCCTCATCGATCTGCTTCCCGGCCTTCCTAAACTTTCCCCCCCGAATTTGTGCGCCCCCTCGCTGCTCCCCCTGCCAAAAAACCGGCGCCCGTCTTTTTTTGTACCATCCATCGGTGGTGAAAAACCGCCCATCAAAATTCTGGTAACTTTCGGCGCCGAAGATCCTGCGGGATTAGGCGCCATGGTAATAAAACATTTTTCCACGCCCATTGCCGGACTCGACATGAGCATCGTCACTACCACTATAGCGGGAACGTTCACTGAAAATCCCGGTATCCGCATAATGCCGCCTCAACAAAATCTCCGGGAACAGTTGTCAGGCTGCGATCTTGTCGTCACCCACTTCGGCCTCACCGCCTTTGAGGCTCTGCACGCCCGCGTGCCGGTGATTCTCGTTTCTCCCGGCGCATATCACGAAAAACTGGCCCGCAGCGCCGGGTTTTTTTCCACCGGCATAGGGTTGAAGGGTGTCCGTTCTCTAAAGACGCTTATGTCAGGCGATTTTACGAAGGCCCGTAACGCTCTGGCCCGGCAGTCCGAAAAAATCGCCGCCAAATACGATCTGGAAAAAAAACCTGAAAAAAACCTCGCCGCGCTTTTTGAAAATCCCCAGTCATTCCATTCGGGCTGTCCCCTCTGCGGAGATGAGCACAACCAGGCCCACAAGGTGCTGGCCCGTTTTCCCGAGCGAAGTTACCGGCGCTGTCCCCATTGCGGCATGATCTATATGTTCCGCATCAATGCTCCGCCCATTGAATATGAGCGGGATTATTTTTTTGATTCTTACCGGAAACAATACGGAAAAACATATCTGGAAGATTTTCCGCAATTAACAAAAATGGCAAAGTCACGGTTCCAAACAATACGCCGCCTCTGTCCGCCATCCATACAACCGCCGGGAAGCCGTCTTCTGGATCTGGGCTGCGCGTACGGCCCTTTTCTCGCCGCCGCCAAAGAAGAAGGGTACATTCCCATAGGCTATGATCCGGCGGAAGATGCGGTGGACTATGTAAATAAAACATTAGGTATCAATGCTTACCGCGGCTTTTTCCCCGAAGATTTTCCCCTTGAGCTTTCCGCCCCCGAAACATTTGAGGTGATTAGCCTCTGGTATGTAATCGAGCATTTTACCGATCCCAAAAAGGCCCTGGAAAAAATCGCCTCTCTTCTCAAGCCCGGGGGCGTTCTGGCATTTTCCACACCCTCCGCATCGGGCATTTCGGCCCGCCGTTCCCTCAGGGCTTTTCTGGAAAAAAGTCCCGCGGATCACCGGACCATCTGGATCCCCGGCCACTGCCGCGCTCTGCTCAGGCAATACGGTTTTGAACTCCGCAAAATAATCGTTCAGGGCCATCATCCCGAACGCTTTCCCTGCATAGGCAGGTTATTTAAACAAAAAAAAGGTTTTATCTACAAACTTTTTTTCGGCCTGAGCCGCCTCCTGGGCCTCGGGGATACCTTTGAAATTTATGCCGTTAAAACGGGGGGAAATAATGGCTCTTAAAAAACGTATAATGATTTTGGGCGCCGGGGTCATGCAGGGCCCGGCCTTAAAAATTGCCCGGAACATGGGCCTTGAAACCGTGGCGGTGGATGCCGACCCAGAGGCCCCTTCAATCCCGCTGGCGGATCGTTTTGAAAAGATCGACCTGAAAGATAAACAGGGCATCGAAGCCTTTGCCCGGTCTTTAAAAGATGCCGGGGGCCTGGCGGGGATCATGACGGCGGGAACGGATTTTTCAGGCGCAGTGGCCTGGACGGCGGAGAAACTCGGTCTGCCGGGGATACCCCACGAAACCGCCCTGGATGCCTCCGACAAGGAACGGATGCGGCGGCGCTTCAAAGAGGCCGGTGTGCCCTCCCCCGAATTTATCATCCTCCGGGAAGTCCCTCAGGTAAATTTTCCCCTGCCCTTTGATTTTCCCGTGGTGGTCAAGCCCGTGGACAACATGGGTTCCCGGGGCTGCCGCCTTGTCAATGACGGAGCGGACCTGGCCCAGGCCGTCACTGATGCCCTGAAATTTTCCCGTTCGGGTCGGGCCATCGTGGAAGAGTACATGGATGGCCCGGAATTTTCCGTTGACGCCATCGTGTTTCAGGGGGAAGTCACCATCTGCGGCCTGGCGGACCGGCATATATTTTTTCCGCCCTACTTTATCGAAATGGGCCACACCATGCCTTCCAACATAGATCCCCAAAAGGCGGATGCCCTGCTGGATGTTTTCCGGGCCGGTGTCAAAGCTTTGGGCATCACCCTGGGGGCCGCCAAGGGCGACATCAAACTGAGTTCCCGGGGCCCCATGATCGGGGAAATCGCCGCCCGCCTTTCCGGGGGTTATATGTCGGGCTGGACCTACCCCTATGCCTCCGGAGTGGAGCCCACGGCGGGGGCCATCATGGCCTGCATAGGGGAAAGGCCCCGGAACCTCGCCCCGGTCAAAAGCTGGACCAGCGCTGAACGGGCCTTTATTTCCATTCCCGGTAAAGTCCGGTCCATCCACGGCATTGACGAGGCCAAAAATATGCCCTTTGTCAAAGATATTTTTCTCCGGGCGGCGCCGGGGGACCGCCTCCGCTTTCCTGAAAACAACGTCAGCAAGGGTGGCAATGTCATCAGCGCCGCCCCCACCCGGACGGAGGCGGTGAAGGCCGCCGAAAAGGCCGCCCGGAATATCCTTATCCCGCTGGAAAACCCTGACGAGGAAACCGCCCGTTTTCTGGCCATTTCGCCATCCCCCACCCCCCGGTTTCCCCCCGACGCCTTCTGTCTGCCCCCGGAGCTTTATCCCCTGCTGGAAAGTCTGCCGGACAAGGCGCCGGTGGTATGGATGGCGGCGCCTGCCGCCTCTGCCGCCTCTATCGAGGAGCTTTCCATCCTGCCATTCCCGGAATTTACCGCCCCCGGTTTCACCGATTATACGGGCCGCAGTGTGGAGGAATCTTTGGAGGCGGTGCGGCTTCTCTCCGGCTGCCCGCTGCCCCTGAATTCCGCCGGGACCGCCGTTCTGGGCCGCCGTTTCTGGACCGCCCTTATCCGCGGCGGCTATCAGGGAGCCTTATATATCGTAGATTCTGTCATCAGGCAAAAGAGAGGCGGCGCATGAGTATTATATTGCGGCACGTAAGTATTCTATTGCGGCGCATGAAAACCCCTTTGTTGATGATGATCCTCCTGATTTATCCTCTTACAGGGTCTTTTGCTCAAAATCCCCCTCAATTAGTGGCGGTTTCTCTGGAAGATACCCTCAAAATTCTGGATAAAAACACGGAATTCCGCTGGGATCCCTTCTTTCGGTCCGGTTTTTTCACCGCTGGGGGACATAAAGTGAGCTTCGAGACCGGGCTTCCCGGCGAAAACGGCGATGTTATCGTGGACAACAGGGAAATTTTCACCCTGCCGCTGCCTTATACCGATCAGGGCCTGCTCCAATTCCCCGAAATTTTTGTCTCGACGCTGAAAACTTCCCTCAATTTGCCCCCCATAGAGGAACCATCCTTCCTCAGAATCGCCGCCATCGTGATAGACCCCGGCCACGGGGGAAAAGACTCCGGCGCCGTGGGAAACCACAGCATCAACGGGAAAGATGTTAAATTGATGGAAAAAGACGTTACGTTGAAGGTGTCAACCCTGCTCCGCAATCGTTTGAGCGTCGCCTATCCGGGAAAACAGATCCTGATGACCCGCACCGGCGATACCTTCCCCACACTGGAGGACCGGGTAAAATTTGCCCACGCCATCCCCCTCAAGGATGATGAGGCCATCATTTTTATTTCTATCCACGCCAATGCTTCCTTTAATAAGACCGCCCGGGGTTACGAAGTCTGGTACCTCAGCCCCGATTACCGGCGGACCGTTATAGACAAAGATGAGGAAGGTTCAGCGGATATCAGATCCATCCGCAATGCCATGATGGAGGAAGAATTCACCACCGAAAGCATCATCATGGCCCAGTCAATCATGAAGGGTCTTGAGGAATACTTAGGTCCCCGCATTCCCGCCCGGGGCATCAAGGCCGAGGAATGGTTCGTGGTGCGGAACGCCCGGATGCCCTCGGTGCTGGTGGAGCTGGGTTTTGTCACCAATGCGGAGGACACCGCCCTTTTCCTCAGCGAGACCCACTTGCGGAGCTTTTCCGATGCGTTATATAAGGGAATATCGGATTTTATCACCCTTTTCGAACGGTCGGGAGGCTTTACCTCGAATTGAAGACATTATTGAAGAAACTATGGGATTTATTGAAGTCCTTTTTCCGGGATAAGCGGCGCCGGCGGCTGGTTTATCTGGCCCTCCTCCTGATTTTCGCCCTGGTGGAATTTGCCTTTTTGGGGCTTGTCAGGCGGACTTTTGTGTTTTATTCAGGAATGGACGGGTCCACAACGGTGGAAGATCGTATGCTGCCCCGGTCGGCATCCCGGGAGCTTGATATCACCCGGTATGTGGAAGAAGCCCTTCTGGGGCCGGTTTCCCCCGATTCCGCCCCGCTTTTTTTCCCCGAGGCCCGGCTTGTTTCCCTGCTGTACCGGGACGGGGTGGTTTACGCGGACCTTTCGGAGACGGCGGCGCTGCCTCCGCCCGGGGAGGGTGATCTGTTCCTGAACCTTCTGACCCTGCGTCAGGGGATACGGCGAAACTTTTCTTATATAAAGGAGGTAAAACTCTTTATTTCCGGGCATGAAATGCAAATTTCCGGCCCGGAGGATCAGGGCAAAAGCATTTAACATTTGCCAAATAAAACGTCATGAAGGAAATCTTGATTGAGCGCCGCCTTGAATTGTTTTCGTCTGGTACTTCGCTTCTGGTCTGTTTGGGTTGAACGTAAAAGTCTAA
>BNUV01000082.1 GCA_025997615.1 Spirochaetia bacterium | reverse complement strand
GGGCCAATGCCGCAGACGACACAAAGATCAACATTGAGGTTCAGCTTAAAAACCTGGGAAATATGGATAAACGCAGCCTCTTTTACTGGAGCCAGGAGTATACCAAAAGCCTTGCTGAGGGAGAAGATTACGAGAAACTGCCGAATGTCATAGCCATCAACATAGTAAATTTTGAGTATCTTGGAACCAAAGATTATCACGCCGCGTTCCACTTGAGGGAGGACACGGAGCGGGATTATATTTTGACGGAGGCGCTGGAAATACACTTTATCGACATGGTAAAGTTCAAGCGACTAGGACAAAAGGACATAAAGAACGATTCTTTGCAGCGCTGGCTTGCCTGGCTGGACAAAGACAGTCCGGAAGAAGTAATAGAGGAGGCAATGGGTATGGACGCGGCAATACAAAGGGCCAATGAACGGATGGATTTTGTATCCCAGGACAAAGAGGCGCTGCACGCGTACCACATGCGCCAGATGGCGCTTTCCGACTGGACGAGCGGAGTTAATCACGCATTTAAAACAGGAAGGGCTGAAGGGAAGGTCGAAGGGAAGGTCGAAGGAAGGGCCGAAGGGAAGGTCGAAGGAAAAGAAGAAATTGCCCGCGAAATGAAAGCAGACGGCGTGTCAATGAGCCAGATAGCCAAATTTACGCATTTGTCCGAAGACGAAATTACACGACTATGATGTCTTTCCACAGGAGACCCGGCGCCAGATGGCCCTTCTGACCGGCTGATTGTCAAAGCGTCACGGTAAAGTATCACCTGTCTTCTTCCAACCGATAGGTATGTTGCAGTTCCCTTTTGTGCTATTTCCGCCACTGTCGTGGCAGTTTGGCGGGGAGCGGGGCCGGGCTGGCAAAAATGATCTGGAATTCTCCCCCGTAGCAGACCATTTGCCCCTGAACCACCATTACCCGATAATCCCCCGAAATCTTCCATCATTCCCGTCAACAAAGGCCTGAAACGTGCACCTAACAAGGGCTGCGGAGGGGGGGTCCCCAGCTGTTTTTGCCAGCCCGGCCCCGCTCCCCGCCGAGACTGAACCCGCTGAGACTGAGCTTGATGAGGGATACTTTGAATTGCTAGGGTCTTTTCTTTTTTATCAAAAATACGGTATGTTCAATGCAGGGGGAATATGGTGAATGGCGTTATTATAACCGCTACCCGGTCCATGCAGGCCTATGCATCACGGGTGGTCGGCCATCTCCTGAAATTTCCCCGTTTTGCCTCCCCGGAAGAGGATATCGACGGGGTAAAGCTCCTCAGTACGGACCGTTTTGCCAACGGGGAGTTGGAAGTTACGGTCAATTCGTCCATCAGGGGCCGGGATGTGATCCTCTTTGCCACCAGCTCCCGGAACGAGAGCGGCGTCGGGGTGGAAGAGGCAAAAATCGAACTGTACCATGCCGTGGATGCCCTGAAGCGGTCCCAGGCGGGGAAGATCATCATTTTTGAGCCTTACATTTCCTGTTCTCGGTCGGATAGGACCACCCGGCGGAATTCTGTGGGGCTTTGGGTCCATTTCAAAACCCTGGTGAGCCTTGGGGCCAGCCATATTGTGACCTACCAGCTCCACTCGGATAAATCAAAATCCATGCTGGACCCTACCATTTGCATGATTGATGATATCCCCGCATTGACGCTTTTGAAACGTTACCTCTGCGATAACTATATCCGCGATATTGAAACACTGGAAAAAACGGTGCGGCCTCACTGGGCTTTTTGCTCCGTGGACGCCGGGGGGGAAAAACTGGCCCGGAGTTTTGCCAACGCCTTCGGGGCGCCCCTGGTGATAGCCCATAAACAGCGGGACTATTCCCGGGCCAACACCATTGAATCCATCAACATACTTTCGGCGGAGCCCGTGGAGGGAAAGGTTTTGTGGATCGCCGACGATATGGTGGATACGGCCTCTTCGGTAGAAAGCCTGATCCGGGCCTTGGCGCCCCTGAAACCGGCGGAGATCAATGTCATTGCCGTCCACGCCCTGTTTTCCGAACCCGCCCCCAAAAGACTGGCCGCCCTTTCTGCGGAGGGGCTTTTGAACCGCATCATCGTTACGGATACAGCCTACTGCCCCTCCTGTCTGCCGGAAAAAATCACCCGGCTGGAGGTGGTCCCCTCGACGGAGCTTTCCGCCCGGATCATCCACACAATCATTGCCGCCACCCCCATGGGCAAGCTGTTCCGGACCTTCGACGCCGCCATCTATCTCAAGTCGCCCAATCTTTTTAGCGGCCAGGAAAACGGTTAGAATTATGAATATGAAACTTTTTGCGTTGATATTGTCCCTGCTTCTTGCGGGAACGTCGGTTTTTTCCCAGCCCAGCGCGGATACCGCCGCTGCGGAGCTTCCCCTCAGGCGGCTGGCCATCTTTTCTTCCGGGGTGGGCTTTTTTCAGCACGCCGGGAACATTTCGTCCTCGGCCCTGGTGCCGGCCCGGATCACCCTCCCCTTCAGCGCGGCGGCGGTAAACGATGCCCTCAAGTCGCTGGTGGTCAACGATCCCGGCTCGGATTTTCCCACCGTAACCTACGCATCGGCCACGGCCCTGCGGGAAACGCTTAAAGGTCTAAAGATCGATCTTTCCGGGACGCCTGAGATTGGCGATATACTTAACAGCCTCAAGGGTACGGAGGTAGAAATAGCCGGGCCCGTGCCCATTTCAGGCAGAATCCTGGGGGTGGAAAAACGGGAAAGGGGGATCAGCCTTTCCGGTGAAGAAACTGCCGAGGCCTGGCTTTCACTTTACAGCGCCGGGGCTATCCGAATGATCGCCCTCAAGGATATTTCTTCGTTTAGTTTTAAAGATGATGCCGTTAATACTGATCTGAAACGGGCGCTGGATCTTATCATGGCCGCACAGGGGAAAAATACCCGGGACCTTCTCCTCTCCCTGCCAGGCGTTGGCAGCCGGGATGTTTCGTTAAGCTACGTCATTCCCGTGCCGGTGTGGAAAGTTACTTACCGGCTGGATCTGGGAGCGGCCGCTTCCGCCTCGTTTTTTCAGGGCTGGGCCATTGTCGATAACGACAGCGACACGGACTGGAACGGCGTGGAACTTTCCCTGGTAACGGGCCGGCCGGTTTCTTTTATCCAGAACCTCTACGCCCCCTACCGCACGGCCCGTCCGGTGGTGCCACTGGCCATTGCCGGTATTGCCGAAAGCCATAGTTACGAATCGGGAAGCAGTTGGGAGAGTTACGATGAAGATGAATACGAAGCGTCGTCATCAATACTATCGGCGCCTCAGCCAATGGCAGAAATGTCAAAAATGGACCGGTCCTCCGCTGCGCCCCTGCCTTCAAATTACCGGACAGCGGCGGGAAACGCCCTGGGGGATCAGTTTGAGTTTACCCTGAAAAACCCCATCCACCTGGAACGCCGCCGGAGCGCCATGCTGCCCCTGGTAGAAGGTTCCATCAACGCGGAAAAAATACTGGTCTTCCCCGGTGCAAGAGCCGTGCCCGGCGTTTCCCTTAACCCGGCCATCAGCGCGGAATTGACCAACACCTCGGGGATGAAACTTCCCGCGGGCCCCATCACCGTGTATGACGGCGGAACCTATGCCGGGGATGCCCTCATCGAATTTTTCCCCGAAAATGAAAAACGCCTCATCTCCTATGGTGATGATCTTTCGGTGTCCGGCAGCGCCGATTTTACCAGCTCCCGCTTTTTTTCCGCCGTCACCGTAAGAGGCGGTGTCATGACCATAAGCCGCCGGCAGAGTTACGAGCGGGTCTACACCATACGGAACGCCTCGGGGGAGGCGAAAAAGATCATCATTGAACATCCGGTTACCCAGGGAACCACCCTCGCCGAACCCGCCGCCTTTGACGAGCGCACCCCCAGCCTGTACCGTTTCAAAAGCCTCCTTCCGGCAAAGGGCGAACTGAAATTCACCGTCCGGGAAGATCAGCCCCTTTCGGAACGCATAGTCCTGGCCCAGCTCCGGAAAGAAACCTTTGTTAGTTATACGACTAACCAGGAGATCCCCGCCGCCGTGCGAAATGCCCTGCAAAAAGCCGTGGAACTTAAGCAAAAAGCCGATGAAGAAGCCGCCGCGAAGCAGGAACTTGAAAACCAACTGGCGCGCCTTGTTTCCGAGCAGAACCGAATCCGGCAGAACCTGGAGGCTGTGGGAAACCAGACCCCCCAGGGCCAGACCTATCTCCAGCGTATGGCCGCCCTGGATGACGGGATCGATACCTGGAACGACAAGATAACCGAAGCCGGGGCCAAGGTACAGGCCGCCCAAAAAGATTACGAAAACTATCTGGCAAATCTGGAAATAAGCGGATAGGAAATTTTATATGGCGAAGGTAAAACGGAATTTTACAAAGCCGTTACGGTGATACTGCCCCAATCCGCCTGATTCATCCCCGCCGAAAATCCCCCCGGAAAGCTCCAATGTAAGGGGCTCCAGGGGGTAAAAAAGCACGGCGGGCCCGATGAAAAAATCTTTGTCTTCTATGCCCCAGAAAATCTGGGCCTTAAACTCCAGCATTTCATCAAAAATTTTTTTGGAAAGAAGAAGGGTCATGCGGGTAGAGCTGGCATTTTCCCCCGCCTCCGTATCAACAAGGGGGTCGTTTTCCACCCTGCTTTGAAGGGGCCGGATCGTTCCCGCGGCGCCGAGGTCCGCCTTGATCCCCCAAACAAGGTCCCGGTCAAAACCCAGGGACCAGCTTATAAAGGGGTTGTAAATATCACCCCTGTCCCCTGCCATATCATAGGTGAGAAAAAGAGCCGCCTCGGAGTGCAGGGTAAAGCCCCAAAGCTCTTTTGAAGCATCAAGCCCTATCTGGTGGTAACGGTTATAATCGATATTTACCCTGGTGGGCCAAAAAAAGTTTCCGTAAAAATACTGGGCGCCAAAACTAAGGGTGTCAAATTCGGCGGTATACCGCAGCCCCGCCTGAAAATATTCTATTCTATCGGTGTTAAGGTCATCGGGGACCGTATATTGATAACGATGGCCCTGGAACGAGGGAACAAAAACCCCCTGCAGTTTCCCAAAGCCCCCCGGGTCCCAGGTAAGGTGGAGCAGCAGCCGGGGTATTTTACGGCCCGCGGGATCAATAATGCTCATAGTAAAGTCTGAATAATCCAGGGGGTTAACCAGATCCAGGGGGCCGCTGCCGGTCTTGCCCCAGGTCAGTTTACGGAATCCCCCCTCCACTTCAAGGTCCCAAAAATAAAGCCGGATATAGACCTCGTCAATGGTGATGGGGAAAGAGGAACCGTCGTAGACCGGGGCAAAATCCAGATTCACCACACCGTCGGCCTGGGGCCCCAGAAGGGAAAACCGGAATTTACCTGAAACAATATCCCAAAGTTTGTTTTTTTCATAAAAGGTTTCAAAAAAATTTTGATCGCCGGACTGGGAATCAGTAAAGTCGCCGGGATAGAACAGGGTGTTCAGCGAAAGCTCACCCCCTATGTTGAGGGTGGAAAAAAGCGGAAAAAAACGATTGGGGTTTCCCTCCGCGTCCCTAAGCTGAAATTCAATGCCAAAAAGAAAATCCGCTCCCCCTAAAAGGAGGAGCGGCAATAAAAGAACGCCCCAAACAGGGGATCTCATCAGGTGGATGATCCGTGCTTTCCGGTCGCCAGCCATTCCTGGGAAAACTGCCCCTCGGGAATATCAACGTCGTATCTCATTTCCATCGCCTCAATGGTCGTACTGGTATTGGCCTTGATAGTCGTCATTTTAATCTTCCAGGGGGAGAGCCGCCCTTCAACTTCCTTAAATTCAAGGACCTCGTATGTTTTTAACTGGACGGCTTTTTTGTCGTAAAGCTCAATTTTGTAGTTTACATAATTGGCCTTGTCTATCCACTGAATCATCTTTCCGTACTGGTAGGAGCTGTCCTGAGGGGTGGATTCAATGACATAACAGTCCTTACCGTTAAGGTTTTCTTCCCGGAGAATCTTATGAGAATCCAGACTGGCGGCTCGTTCCGGCAGGGCAATATCATCATACGAAAAATCGGAATCCAGCAGCTTTTGGGCCGTCCGGGCAGGGGGAAGTTTAGCCACCGCATTGCTGCTTCCGCTGCCAGGAGTGGATGTCCATACATCGTTGGGTTTTCCGGCAACGGCCTGGGTCAAAAGCCGGTTACCGGCAGCCTTGGCGGGACGTACAAATTCAATCGCTATGCGGGAACCGTTGGAGCCGTTTTTGGAAAGCTGTATCAATTCCCTTGATGTGGTAACGTTCCGGCTATTGACGCTGTTCATGGTAGATTTGGTAGAAATAGTAACAGCCTTGATGCGTTTCCGGGAGGAATCCACAATCTGCTCCGCATCCTGGGCCGCCAGCAGGGTGAAACCGGTCAAAAGCAGAGAAACAACAAGCACGATCTTTTTCATTTTAATTCTCCTCTATAAACGAATTTTGGGTGAAGCAGCGTCAGCAGTACCGGTATGACCGTAAGGCTTACGATAGCGCTTGTTCCCATGGTCAAGGAAATAAGCAGTCCCAAATCCTCCAGCATGACAAACCGGGAAAAAAGCAAAACCGCAAAACCGGCTCCCACCGAAACTGCATTAATGATAATCGCTTTTCCCGAAATAGTAAAGGACCTTTGCAGTGCCGCTTCTTCCGAGGGGGCCCCGCGGAGTTCCCGCTTGAAGGCCTCCATGTAGTGAATAGTATAGTCGATTCCTATACCCACCGCAAGACTGGCCACCATAGAAGTACCGATGTTGAGTTTAATCCCCAAAAAGCCCATGACGGCAAAGTTAATCATAATGGTGATCCCCAGGGGAATAACTCCAATACAGCCCGCCAGAAGGGACCGGTTGGACACACTGATGATAATAAACACCAGGATCAGGGACACAAACACCGAGATAAGCTGGGATTGCACCACCAGGCGGTTCAGGGACGATTCCACCAGGGCGCTGCCGCCTATGGTAATTTTAAGGTTTTTGGGGAAATTTTCCCGGACAAAACGCCGTGTTTCGGCAAGGGCCCGGCCCGTGTCTTCTTCCCCCAGGGTACGGAACTGGAGGGATGATTTTATGGCCGTGGGCTCCAGCGGATCGTTGGCGTAGGATTTGACGCTGTCCGAAAGGATGACGAGGTACCCGGCCACCATGGCGCCCAGCTCCTCCCGGGAATTTTTCCCGTATTTTGCCGGATCCGAGGGAATTTCGTAGAAATCGCCGGGGGTATCGGCAAAAAAGACCTGATTTGTCCGTTTGATAAGGTCGGTAAAGCCCATGACCTTCCCCACCTCGGGGACATTTTCTTCCAGATGGCGGCCCAGGCTGTCCATGGCCAAAAGGCTGTCCGGGTGGAGTAAAGTTGCCGTGTCCGCCTCCGCCACCAGACTTACCACCTTGGACCCTCCGAATTTCTCCCGGATAAACCGGTCCGACTTGGCTATATCCGTATCATCTTTGAAATATTCCACAAAAATGTTGTCGATCACCAATTTTGAAAGGCCCCAGGAGGATACCAAAACCACTGCCGCGGTGATGCCCAGGACCAGCTTCTTTTTCCGGGCCGCCGCCATCAACAAAGCCGTGAGGGTTCCGCCTGATTCAGCCCCCAGGGGCTTGCCTTCCAAAGGTTTGCCTCCGAGGGGCTTTCCTACCAGAGGCTTGCCCCCCCGGATAATCAGCAGGGAGGGGATCAGGGTCAGGGACACCACTAAAGAGACCAGCACCCCGAAGCTGGAAAAGATGCCGAAGTCCCGGATGGGCAGCACCCTTGTTAAACAGAAGGAGGCAAAACCCACAAAGGTAGTCAGGGCCGCCAGACATACCGCTTTTCCGATCCGCCGCAGCAGGCCGAAGATAAGCTGCCGGTGGGCGGCATCGTCCGGAGCGGTTTTACCTGTCCACTCTTCCTGATAGTGGGTCACCACATGGATGCCGTAGGCGCTGCCCACCGCCGCCAGAATGACCGGCAGCACCGTGGAAATGACCGACAGCTTGACCCCCAAAAGCGGCATGGCCCCGATGGACCAGATGGCCGCTATCACCACCGTTAATGTGGGGAGAAGCACCGCCGTAAGGCGGCGGAACGAAAAGAACAGCACCGTCAGCACCACCAGGATAACCAGGGGCACCATGAGGATAAGGTCGGCCTTTACCGCCTCGTTGATGGTGGCGCTGATCACCGGGAGGCCCGACACATAGACCTCCGCCATGCCGGAAAAGACCCTGCGGGCCGTATCCCGAATCTCCAGAAAACTGGCGATCACCTCCGGCCGGCCGGCATTTTCCGCATCAATGTCCAGGGGGATAAGGATCTGGGTTGAGGTGAAGTCATCGGAAATGAGGGAGCGCCGGTAAATAGGCCAGGAAAGGAGCCGCTCTTTAAGCTCGGCAATTTCCTCCGGGCTGCCGCCAAAATCGTCAGGCAAAAGTTTATCCACAAAAATCCAGTCGTCTTCACCCCGGACATAATCGGCGGTAACGATAGAAGTGACCGAATCTACAATTTCGATTTGCTCAATCTCGTCCACATATTCGCGGAGGCGGTCCAGAAATTCTCCGTCAAAAACCGTAGCGTCTTTCCGCTCCAGCGCCACCAGAATAAAAAGGGAGCTGCCGAAAATATCGTCGATTTCCGCAGAAACCAGCCGGGCCTCGTCATCTTCCGGCACAAAGCGCAGATTATTGTTGTCCAGTTCCGCCCGTGGAAGCTGCAGGGCAAAAAACACCGTAATAACGCCAATGACGCCCACTATGACCCAGGGATGCTTAAAAAATCTTTCCATAACAAGTTTACTGTAGCGAATTTGCGGAGGATAAGCAACAGAACAAAATTTCAGGGGTTTTCCCGTCTTTTAAGGAGGTTTTTTGCCATTTCCAGAAGCGGCTTTACATAAGGCAGGTTAAATTCAGCACTTTTTACCACCTTTACTCCGAAAGCCCCAGCCGCTGCAATGTCATCCGGGCCTTTCGTGAAAGGGCGCCGCCGTTTTTTTCGTCCGTCAGGGCCCGCACCTCGGCGGCAAGCTCCTTTAGCTCGTTGTTAGCGCACAGGTCCAGGGCGTAGGATTTTTCGACCACACTCGCCGAACCGAAAAGCCGGCGGGCAAAATCAACAACATTGGGGGATTTGGCGACGCTGAGACCTTTCAAAAGGCCGTTGTACAGGGCGGTCTGGTTTTTGCTTTTCGCCTCGTCCATTTCGGTGATCACCACCGGGGCGTATTTGCCCGCATCATCCTGAATCAGCATTTCCGCCGCGATGATCCGCACCCGGTCGGAATTTTTCCGTTCGGTAAAAAGTGCATTGAGGGTTTCCAGAGCCTCCGCATTGCCGATGGCCCCCAGTGCGCGAATGGCCTCATCTTTTACCTGGGGCACTTCGTCACGTTCGGCCCGGTAGCGGAGAAAGGGGACGGCCCCTGCCAGTTTCCGTTCTTTGGCGGCGGTCGCCGCAGCGAGCCGGGTCTTGTAGTAGGAATCCCGAAAGGCCTCGAAGATGGCATTGTCCACCGCCTCCCCGGAAAAAGGCCCCAGAGCGCCCACCGCGGCGGCCCGCACATTGGGATCCGCCGCAGGCACCGCCTGAAGTATAGCCTCCAGGCCCTCAGGATCTTTTATTTTTGCCAGGGCTTCAAGAGCGGCAATCCGCAGCACCATCCGTTCATCCTGATTTTTTATCAGCGAAGTTAAAAAGGGCTGCCCCTCGGAAGATAATGTTTCCCCGATGGCGGCAATAATTTCCCGGCGCTGATCATCAGCCGGATTATGGTTATTGTAATAATCAACAAGAAATTCCGCGGCTTCGGCCCCCGCTTCTTTGGATACGGAACCCGCCTGTCCCAGGGCTTTGAAAGCGGCGGACATAAAACGCCGTTCATCACCATCAACAATTTTTTGGAGGGAGATGATGGAACCGGACGCTTTGAGCTTTCCCAGATAATCAATGGCCGCCAGCACTGTTTCGTTTGCCTCGTCATCCCGTTCATCCAAAGCTTTGACAGCCCGTTTTTCAAGGCCGCTCTTTCCCCGTTCGGCAAAGAAAGAAAAAATCCCCGTAAGGATATTCCGGTTCCGGGAAGTATCCGCCAGGGTGATAAGCTCCGCATCCATAGTATCGGTGTTTTCGGTTTTGAGGGACTGGATCAATGCGGCGATTTCTGTTTCCGTGCCATAACGCAGGGTATCGAACCGCTGTTCTTCCACGGTCCGGGACTGCGAAAAAACCGGCGGCAGGAAAAAAAACATCACACAAAAAATAACCGCAAAAAATTTCATTCCCCCTGACCCTCCCGGTATCTTTCCAAAAAATCTTTTTTAAAATCCAGGAAACGATTTTCTTCGATCGCCCGCCGGGCCTCTAAAACCAAATCATTAAGAAAGTAAAGGTTATGAAAACTAGCCAGCATGGAACAGAGGATCTCCTGGGTTCTAAAGAGATGCCGCAGATAAGAGCGGCTGTATTCCCGGCACACTTTACAGTTACACTCTTCATCTATCGGCCGAAAATCCATCCGGTATTCGCTTTTTTTCAGGGCAAAATGCCCCCGGCGGGTCAGCACACGGCCGGTTCTGCCGGTGCGGGTGGGCAGCACACAGTCGAACATATCTATGCCGGCCTCTATGGCGTCCAGAATGTAATCGGGGGTGCCTATGCCCATGACATAGCGGGGTTTTTCGGCGGGAAGAAGGGCCGATGTATAAAAAAGATACTCCCGGAAAACTTCCTCAGGCTCCCCCACCGAAAGGCCCCCGATGGCGATGCCCGGTGTGTCCGAGGCGGCGGCAAAACCGGCGCTTTCCTTCCGGAGGTCCTCGAAAAAATTCCCCTGCACGATAGAAAAAAGTTTCCCCCCGTAGCCCTTTTCCTGTTCTTTTTTCCAGGCGTCAGTTGCCCGCGAAAGCCAACGGCTGGTCAGCGTCAGCGCTTTTTCAGCTTCTTTGCGGGCAGCACCCCAGCTTGTGCAGTAGTCCAGCTGCATCTGTATATCGCTCCCCAAAATCCCCTGAATCTCCACCACCTTTTCGGGGGTCAATAGGTGATACGCCCCGTCGATGTGGGAACGGAATTTCACCCCCTCTTCGGTGATCTTCCGGAAGGGCGCCAAAGAAAAAACCTGAAAGCCCCCGGAGTCGGTGAGGATGTTACGATCCCAATTCATAAAATGATGGAGACCTTTCGCGGCGGCAATAACATCGGTGCCGGGGCGGAGGTACAGATGGTAGGTGTTGGAAAGAATTATTTCAAAGCCGATTTCTTTTAGATCGTCTTTTGTTAATGCCTTGACGGCGCCGTTGGTTCCCACGGGCATAAACACCGGGGTGGAAACTTTTCCGTGAGGGGTTTCCATCACGCCGGTGCGGGCCCGGGAGCTTGTATCGTTATGCTGAACCGTAAAAAAATTTCCCATTGTCTTTTACTCCGGTTATGTTTTCGCGCTTTGCAAAAAAACTACACCGGCAATGATAAATATTCCCACGGGGAACCATGCCCCCGCCACCGGAGAAATATACCCAAGCCGGCCCATCATCATGGTGATCATCTCCATGACATAGAAAAAAACCGCCGCTCCCAGGCTTGCCAAAAGGCTCATAAGCATAATATTTTTGCGGAAACGGCCCCCCATGGAAATGGAAAGGATCATCACCACAAAGGAAACGGCGGAAAAAGAAAAGCGGCGGTAATAATCGGCCAGAACGCTGGTAACGGGCAGCCCCGCGGCCCGGAGATCTTTTATAAACAGCATCGCGTCCCGGGCGGAAAGATCCTCCACATTTACTTCGTTTCTCCTGAAAGTGTCCGGCTGCTCCCGGTACATACCGCTGGCATCCAGAGAACGGGGCAGAATAAAACCGTCCTGCCATTCGTAGATCAGCGCATTTGAAAGCGCCCAATATTCGCCGGTCCATGTCGCCCGGGGAGCGCGGACGAGAAAGGCGAAATTTCCCCTGTCATCTTTTTCAATGATAACCACCCCGTTAAGCGTCTCGGCGGTACGATCAAAATAATCGATGGAATAATACAGTTTTCCCCCCCGGGCCATGATAACAATATCGGATTGTTTTTCCGGAAGCTGCTGGTGAAGAAGGACCCGTGAAAGATTATTTTTCATCCTGAGGGTGGGGATCACCACCCTATCTTCAAAAAAGAAGGCAAAAAGCGAAGCCAGCAAACCGATGATAATGAGGGGAATACAAAAACGCCAAAAGGGAATTCCCGATGAAAAAATCGCCGTCAATTCATTCCGGGCGTAAAGATCGCCTAAGGTATAAGCCGAAGCGAAAAGCAGACTGATGGGCAGCGCATAGGAAAAACTTTTGGGCATATACAATAAACTGACCCGGAGAATTTCCAGCAGGGAAACTTCGTAATTCAGGTAACGCACCAGATTAGTGAAAAGATCGATCAACGATACGATCATCACAAACATAAGGGAGGCGAAAAAAAAGATCGGGATAAACTGTCGCGTCAGATAACGGTCAAGGATCATGATCCCCTCCCCCGCTCACTGGCGGATCCGGTGGATGCAGAGGGAAATTCCTATGCCCAGGGCCAGAAAATTGGGCGTCCAGATGGTCCAAAAGGGGGAATACCCCAGCCGTATCCCCATGGTCTGCCCCCCCAAAAGCAGGGCCCAATAGATCACCGAAATAAAAAGGCCGAAGATGAATCCCACCGTTTGTCCGCTTTTTTTTGCCAAAAATCCCAGCGACACCGCCAGAAACACAAAGGAAAAGGCGCCGAAGGGAATGGAAAATTTCTTGAAATATTCGAGCCGGTAAATCAAAAGATTACGATCCCGTTTGAGATTTTCCACCGCCAGAATTTCCCGCTGAAAAGAAGCGGCTAAATTATTCCTGCGGTTCCAGCTTTCGCCGCCGGGTCCCCGCCGGAGGCTTTCTTCCAAATCCAGAACCTGGGAAAGGAGCCTCCCCCGCCGTTCGTCCAGCCGCTGCCCCAGGGCCGCCGTTTGGGCTATAATTTCCTTCCTGACATCGACGGAGCTTTTTTCCCGGGGGCCTATGCTGTTTACCGCCTGGACCAGGTCTTCCTGGGGAACCCAATAACGGACATCCTGGGCGGAGGCGTAATCGTAATCTGTCCGGGCAATTTCTTTTGTCGACTGGATAAAGGCATCGTTCAGATCGAGGCTAAGGCCTTCCCGTCCCGCATCTTTCAGCTCCGCCTGCCGGGCCATGATAAGCCGCCGCTCGCCGTCGGATGTTCTGTCAAGAATAAGCACATTGTCGATGGCGGTCCCCGCCACATTGCCGGTAACAATCACCGTATCCTTGAAACGTTTGACCGAGTTTGCCTCAAGTTCCAGTGCCGGAGTGGACATGAGAATACGCCGGTACAGTCTGTTGAATTGTAACTGCCCCGCGGGGAGAAGAACGTCATTGGCAAAAAACGACCCAAGAGAAATAACTATTCCCACCGTTATGGCGGGAATAAAAATATTCCGGTAGGAAAGCCCCGAAGAAAGCATCACGAGAATTTCATTGTCCGATGTAAGCCGCCCTATGGTCATCAAGGTTCCCACCAGAGAGGCAAAGGGGGCCGAAAGGGCGATGATCGAAGGGAAGGCAAAAAGGACCAATAACACAACCTGAAAAAGAGGGACGTGTTTTGTTAAAATATCCTGCGCCAAAAGTAAAAGCTGGTTGACAAAAAAAATAAAAATAAAAAACAGGAAGGAAACAAAAAATGCAAAAAAAGTTTCCGATACTACATACCAAAAAATAGTTTTTGATACGGAGCGGTCGATTCTGTTATCCATTTTTACTTCCCCGTGGAACCGAAGCCTCCGGTCCCCCGTTCAGTTTCGGAAAGTGTTTCAACTTCCCGCAGCTCCGCCCGGCTTACAGGGGCTATCACCATTTGGGCGATCCGGTCCCCGTTCTTGACGACAAATTCTATTTCCCCCAGGTTGATTAAAATAATTTCCAGCTCGCCCCGGTAATCCGAATCGATAGTGCCCGGTGAATTAAGCACCGTTACGCCATGCCGCGATGCCAGCCCTGAACGGGGCCGTACCTGGGCCTCATAACCCGGCGGGATATCCAGAAAAAGCCCGGTGGGAATACGGGCCCGGCCCCCGGCGGCGATTTTTTGTTCAGCCTCCGGGAGATACGCCCGTACATCAAGCCCCGCCGCCCCTTCGGTTTCGTAACGGGGCAGCGTAACTTCGGCGCTTTTTTTCCGTATGTTTACCCGCACCGGTTTTTCAATCCGGTTAATAGCGCCGGGGCCTTTCATCCCGGCGTCCGCCGCCAGAACCGCTGTCTCCCTGCGAGGGCGCCCCGTTGGGATCAATGGCATCGATGTAGGAAAGGTTGAGCCTCCCCATTTTGTCGATTTCCAAAAGCTTTACGGGAATTACCTGGCCTTCCTTTACCACCTCGCCGGGGGTGGCGATCCGCTGGCGGGAAAGTTTTGAAATGTGGACCAGCCCTTCTTTGCCGGGCAGAATCTCCACAAAGGCGCCAAAATCCATGAGCCGTTTCACCGTACC
>BNUV01000081.1 GCA_025997615.1 Spirochaetia bacterium | reverse complement strand
GAGCATGAAAAGGCTGTCCCCCGCGCCGGCGCGGACCTCCCTGAATAGTCCGTCCAGATCTTCGTAGCTTATCATGTCCCATTCCTTCTTGTTCCAGGGGTATTCGGCCAAAAGATCGCTGCGGATCATCACGCCATTCCGGCGGCCCATCTTTTCCTCGGATGGGATTGCGTAGAGTTTGCCGTCAAAGTAGCCCCCCGCCATGGCGATGCCCTCTGCGGCTTTTATGCCCGCGCCGTATTTTTCGTACAGATCATCAAGCTCAATAATTTGTCCGTTGTTTACCAGGTTCCCGGGCCCGCCCTGAAACAGGCACATCAGAAGGTCCAGTTTCTCCCCCGATGAAACCATGAGGTTTGTCTGGTTGGCCAATTGGCCAAGGTCAAAGGGGTACAGCGTTACCTTCGCGTTAACCGCCGGAATGGAAATCTTGTTGATTTCGTCCTCCACCAACTGTAAATCCTTGGGGGCGCCTAAAAAATGGGGATAGGTTACGATAATCTCATAGGGTGCCCCGCCCCCGTCTGATTGGGCCGATTTTTCCCGGCCACAGGAAACCACCAGAAGCGCCGCCAAGAGGGCAACGATAAAAATAAACTTTCCCTTTTTCATTCTTTTCTCCTTAAAATCAATTTGGAACTCTTTCCCATTTTCCGGGAAATCATTGACTTTTTTTGACATTTTGACCAAGGTGGTCTTGACCAGAATGGTCAATGGAGGAAGCCCATGCCGCCCGGTGAACTGTACCAATTCCCGCAAACGGCGTTTATCCAGGCTGTCAGAGCCGCTGTCGCGGGATTAGAAGCCTATAACGAAGACGAACTGTTCTACCGGAAATTGCACGAACTCCGGGATGACAGGAAGGCGCTGAGAGCGTATATGGCGGGTTTTGATATACAGGATTTGCGGAAACGGAAGCTCATTCTCCCGGAAGATATGGAGCGTGCGGAACGGGAAAAACAGGATATTATCCTTCCGGCGACTTCTTTTTTCTCTCCGATCCAGCGCCGGAATGTAATCCTCTATAAACACAACCGCTACTCGCCGGCATTTAGGCATTGCCACGATTATTTTGAGATTTTCTTTGTCCTCTCAGGCCAGTGCGCCAATACCATCGGAACCGGGCGCGCTGTTTTAACCGAAGGGCACCTTTGCTTTATCGCCCCCGGTGTGCAACATATAATAGAGGTATTCGACGATAGTATTGTCGTCAATATCATGATAAAGCGCAGTACTTTTGATGAGGTATTTTTGGAAATGCTCACCACTTCTGATATATTATCCGGTTTTTTTATGCGAAACATCTATTACAAAAATAATCCCGAATATATTATCTTTAATATTGCCCGGGATACGGATCTTCTGGAACAGTTTTTAGCCATGGTTATCGAACAAAACCATAACGACGGGCAATCAAGCCGCATTATGGACAGCCGTCTTTCCATATTCTTTTCCCTGATAATAAGAAAATACGGTAACAGCCCCCTGGTTTATGATCAAATAGGGCTCAAAGAGAAGTATTGGAATATCATTGCCTATATTAACGGACACTTCAGAACTATAACTCTCTCCCAGCTTGCCCTGCGGTTTAACCTTTCCACCGCCTTCTGTTCCCGGATCATAAAGTCCATAACAGGAAAAAATTTCACCGCCCTGGTAAGAGACCTGCGCATGAACCAGGCCCGGGCCATGCTGATTTCAACCAAAACAAAGATTCATGAGATCAGCTTTTCTTTAGGTTACGAGAACCAGGAGACCTTTATCCGCAATTTCAAAAAACATTTTGGGATGACGCCGCAGCAGTTCAGAACATCCCCGGGATGTATCCCGGGACACGTCCCTTGAAAAATTCCGGCAATCGGCGTAAGCTTATTAAGATTGTTGAAAGCAGCCAAGGGGGATTCAGGTGGAAAGCGGGGAATCGGTGACTGAACTTATGGTGGTTCTGGTTTTTCAGATCGGAATCATCATTTTTGCGGTGCGGCTGGGGGGGCGGCTGGTCAGAAAGCTGGGCATTCCTTCGGTGCTGGGGGAACTTTTGGCCGGGGTTGTTATCGGCCCCTATGCGCTGGGGGGAATCGGATTTCCCGGATTTCCCCAGGGGCTTTTTCCGGCGGCGGCGTCTTCCATGGCGGTGAGCCCCGAGCTTTACGCCTTTGCCACGGTGGCTTCGATCATTCTTCTTTTCGCCTCGGGACTTGAAACGGATCTGACTTTGTTTCTCCGCTACTCCATCGCCGGCGGGGTGATAGGTATCGGCGGCGTGATTTTTTCATTTGTTCTGGGGGATCTTTGCGGCGTGTTTCTGTTAAAAGATGCCGCTGGCTTTATGGATCCCCGCTGTCTTTTCCTGGGGATTCTTTCCACCGCCACTTCGGTGGGCATCACCGCGCGAATTCTTTCGGATCAAAAAAAGATGGATTCCCCCGAGGGGGTAACGATTTTGGCGGCGGCGGTTTTTGACGATGTGCTGGGGATCATCATGCTGGCGGTGGTGCTGGGCATCGTGACGTTGATAAGAGGGGGAACGGGGAGCATCAGCGCTTCGGCAATCCTCGGCATTGCTGCCCGGGCTTTTGGAATGTGGCTGGGCTTTACCGCCCTGGGATTGATCTTTTCAAAAAAACTTGCGGCTTTTTTAAAAACCTTCAAACATAGTTTTGATTTTTCTGTCCTGGCCCTGGGTATTGCCCTTTTGATCTCCGGGCTTTTTGAAAAACAGGGGCTGGCCATGATCATCGGCGCCTATGTA
Organism: Spirochaetia bacterium; assembly: GCA_025997615.1. Taxonomy (GTDB): domain Bacteria; phylum Spirochaetota; class Spirochaetia; order Treponematales; family Breznakiellaceae; genus BNUV01. The sequence goes on along the minus strand of BNUV01000081.1, from coordinate 12,259 downwards.
ACGGGCCTGTCATTATCAAAAACCGATATTGCCGCGGTAATTCAGGAACGGATCCGGGGGCTCTATGAATTTTTCGTTCCGCTTTTTTTCGCCGTCATGGGGATGATGGTAAACCTGCGGGAAATATTTTCGGCCCCGGTGCTTATCTTCGGCGGCATATATACAGCGGTAGCGGTGGCGGCAAAGGTCGTGGGCTGCGGCGGCCCGGCGCTGCTCCTGGGCTTTAACGGCCGCGGAAGCCTCAGAATAGGCACGGGCATGGTGCCCCGGGGGGAAGTGGCGTTGATCATCGCCGGCATCGGTTTGGCATCGGGAATCCTCAACCCCCAGCTCTTTGGGGTGATCATCATCATGACATTTGTTACTACCCTGGCGGCTCCTCCGCTGCTCAGCGCCGCCCTGAAAATTCCCGGGCCGGGAACCCGGAAGCCCGTAAAAGGTGATGATGCAGCCACAGCGGTATGGGAATTTGTAACAGACGAAATCGCCGACCTCGTGGTGGATAATTTATTGAAGGATCTTAAAGCCGAAGGTTTTTATGTGCAGATGATGAACATCGACGAAGGTCTTTCGCAGGCCCGCAAGGACGATATTGCCCTGTCCATTACCGAAGAAGAAAGTAAGGTCACCATCGAAACTTCACGGGTGGATATGCCTTTTGTGAAAACCGCGGTCTACGAAGTTATCCTCGGCCTTTCCGACATGATCCAGAGGCTCAAGGATTCGGCGGACCCGCAGGCCATGAAAAAAGATCTTCTGGATAAAACCGGCCGCACTCCCGAAGAGCTCCTTTCGTTAGTTATCCCCGAATGTATAGAGCCCGACCTAAAGGGTAGAACTAAGGAAGAGGTGATCACCGAAATGGTGGATCTGCTGGCCTTCCGGGGAAAACTTACGAACCGTGACGAGGTCCTCAAAGACGTGTTTCAGCGGGAAGCCTCCATGAGCACCGGTATGCAGCACGGCATTGCGCTGCCCCACGCAAAAAGTGACGGCGCTCCGGACCTTGCGGTGGCGGTGGGAATCAAAAAAGAAGGCATAGATTTTGAATCCGCCGACGGGGAAAAATCCCGGCTTTTTATTTTGGTGGTTTCTCCCCGGAAAACTTCGGGCCCCCACATTCAGTTTCTCGCCGCCATCGGCGCAGTTCTTAAAAACGACGAAACCCGGCAGCAGGTAATCGATGCCGGATCAAAAGAAAAGATAGCGTCGCTTCTGAACGGCTCATAGGACCTGCTGCAGGCTGAACAATTCATAGATGAAATAATCCATGAGCAATGTTTCTGCGGCAGTCCCGGTGGAACGGATCTTTATGTCATAACAGGCGATCAGGGACAAACAGGGATCGGCGCTCTGGTACCGTGCGGCGGCGGCTGAATAATCCTGCCGGATCTTTCTCGATGCCAGGCCGATTTTTTTGTATTCAAACTCATCTACTGCGCCCCCCTCGGTAAGGGCGGCATAGTCCCGGAGCTTTTTGAAACACCAGGTTAAGGCGGCCAGGATTGCCTGGGGACTTTCTTTGGCGGCCAGCAAAGAATGCAGGCACTCGAGGCTTTTTGAAAAATCCCCGGCGGCGATGCGGGAAAAAAGGGTAAAGGCCGATTCCTCCCGGGTGTGGGAAAGCCATTGTTCAACCTCCGCCGCCCCGGCATTTTTCTCCTTCCCCAGAAAAAGCATGAGCCGTGAACATTCGCGGCCCAGAGCGCCGGTGTTGTTTTCCACCATCTCCAGAATCGTCTCTATGCCATCGGGATCGATTTTGCAGCCCTGGCGCCGGAAAAAAGATTCCACCCACTGGGCCTTCCGGCTTTCGTCCAGTTCCCAAAAGATCCGTTTCGCCGCAGCGGGGACGGCTTTTTCCAGCCGGGGATTCAGTTTGGTTTCCTCGGAGATGAGAATCAGCGTGGTGTCTTCCTGAGGGGATTCCATGTAGGAAACCAGCAGATCAAGATCGGCCTTTTTTTTGTTGTTTTCGGCGCTGAGGGCATCGGCATTTTTGATAAAGAAAAGCCGGGTGTCGGCAAAAAGGGAACCGTTTCGCAGGGCCCCCACCATGTCATTCATGGTTGTTTCCCCGGCGTAAAAAGACGTTTCTTCGGGCTTTATCAGATTCCGCCGGATTTCCGCGATGGCATCTTCTTTTTCCCCCAGCTCCGGCCCCAGAAAAAGAAAAGACGCGCCTTTTGCCATGGGCTAGTAGGAACGGACGATATGGGCGAGACGCCCCAGAACCCGGAGGTCCTGGCTGTAATAAATGGGAGAATATCTGGGGTTTGCCGGCTGGAGGCGAATCCGGGCGTTTTCCCGGTAAAAAGTTTTAATCGTTACCGCATCGTCCACCATGACCACGGCAATCTCCCCGTTTTTCACCGTTTCCCGTTTTTCGATGATAGCCGTGTCGCCGTCCATGATCCCCTTTCCTTCCATAGAATCTCCCCGAACCCGCAGGGCGAAATAGTCCCGGTTTTTTTTCAGCATGGACCGGTGAAGGACCACAAAACCGTCCTGATTTTCCTCCGCCAGGATAGGTTTGCCCGCCGCCACGGACCCCAACAGGGGAATGGAGACGTTTTGTTCCGAATTTCCGGTTTCTTCCACGGTTTTTATCAGTTCGATAGTCCGGGATCGTTTGATTTCCTGCCGGATAAGTCCCTTTTTCTTCAGGGCGCTGATATGATCATGGGCCCCTTTGACAGAAATGGAAAAATAATCCGCCATTTCCCGGATTGTCGGCGAATAGGTATGAGTTTTTTTATATTCTGATACAAAATTGAGCACTTCCTGCTGCCGTTCAGTCAGCCCCTTCATTTTTTTTCCTTATGTCCTGATTCCGTACTTCCGCAGCTTTGCGTGGAGGTTGCTCGGATATATGCCAATGGCCTCCGCCGTCCGGGATATTATACCATCACTATGGGCCAGCCGGAACTCCAGATAGCGCTTCTCAAAGGATTCTCTGGCCTCGTTATAATTCATATACAAAATTTCATTGGGGATGGTCAAGGGGGCCTCCGCAGAGGAGGATTTTTCTTCGAGGGAAGATATTCCTTCCTTGCCCAGGCTTTTTTGCTGCAAGAGGCCTTTAAGCTCTTCCGCGCTCACTTTACCTCCCCGGTGCATCACGGCGATCCTCTCCGCCAGGTTCCGCAGCTCCCGCACATTCCCCGGCCAGGGAGAGGAACAAAGCAGGGCCAGGGCTTCGTCATCAAATTCATAATTATCAGTATAGTCTGTTTTTTGATTTTCCGAAAGCTCTTTGAGAAAATGGAAAAGCAGCAGAGGCACATCCTCGGGCCGTTCCCGCAAAGGGGGGATGCGGATGGGGATGACATTGAGGCGGAAAAAAAGGTCCTGCCTGAAACGGCCCGCGGCACATTCTTCCTCCAGGTTTTTGTTGGTTGCCGCCACAATGCGGACATCCACATCTATAGTCCTTTCCCCGCCCACCCGCTCTATCTTTTGCTCCTGTATAGAACGCAGGGCCTTGGCCTGGGCCGACAGGGACATATCGCCGATCTCGTCCAGAAACAGGGTGCCTCCGGAGGCCATTTCGAAGCGGCCTTTCCGGGTGGACACGGCATCGGTAAAGGCCCCTTTTTCGTGGCCGAAAAGTTCACTTTCGATGAGGGTGTCGGGGATGGCGGCGCAGTTGAGCTCCACAAAAGCTTTGCCGGCCCTGGAGGAGCCCAGGTGTATGGCCCGGGCCGCCAGCTCTTTGCCGGTGCCGTTTTCCCCGGTGATCAAAATACGGGCGTCGCTTTCCGCCGCCTGCCGGATAATTTTACGGACCTCGTTGATGCCGGCGCTGGTACCGATTATTTCATCGTTTTTAATTTTTCGTTTTAAGTCCCGGTTTTCTTCCCGCAGATTTTGCACCGCCAAAGCATTGCGGCAAACCGTAAGCACCTTGTCCAGCGACAGCGGTTTTTCCAGAAAGTCAAAGGCGCCGGTTTTAACCGCCCGCACCGCCATATCCACATTGGCGTGGCCGGAGATCATCACCACTTCGATTTGGGGCCAGTCCTTGCGGATCTTTTCCAGCGCTTCCATACCGCCCATTTTGGGGAGCAGCACATCAAGAAACAAAAGATCGATAGAAGATTTTTCTTCCAGGATTTGCAGACCCAACACGGCGTCTTCCGCGGTGTATACCGTGTATTTTTCATCTTCAAGAATGGAGGAAAGGGTCCGCCGGATCCCCGGTTCATCATCAATAATAAGTATGCGCCCTTTCATTTTACCCCCGGACTCTTGTCCGCCGGACCTATGTCCGCCTCTCCCGGGAGATCAATGAAAAAAGTGGTCCCCACCCCTTCCGCCGAATCAAACCAGATGGCCCCTCCATGATCGTTTATGATCCTTTCCACAATGGGAAGCCCCAGCCCGGTGCCCGACTCCTTGGTGGTAAAATAGGGGGTAAAAATACGAGCCCCATCCTGTTTGGAAATTCCCTTCCCCGTATCCCGAATACTGATCCTACAATAAACGCTCTCCCGCTTTTTTACAAGATCGCCCCTGATCTCGATGGAGCCCCGGCTGTCCATGGCATCAATAGCGTTGATGAAAAGATTAGTGAGCGCCTGCGCCAGATGGTGTTTATCAATTTTCAGGGAAATGTCCGCATCAACCTGGGTTATATCAAAAGCGATATGCGGATGGGAATTGGCGTAAGGCATCACCGTCTCTCTTACCAGCTCCCGCAGGGGTGTCCACGAAGTAGAAGGTTCCATGGGCCGGGAAAGGGTTCTGAATTCATTCAGCAGGGTCGAAAGGCTTTCCACTTCCTGAATGATGGCCAGCATGGAGCTTTCCAGAATTTCCGGCAGCCTTTCCGGATCGTTCTGCCATCTCCGCAGCACCCGTTCCGCCGAAAGCCGTATGGGAGTCAGGGGATTTTTTATTTCGTGGGCCAGTTGCTGCGCCATGGTCTGCCAGATGGAAATAGTTTCTTCTTTAACCCGGTCTGCCCGGGATTTTTCCAGATCTTCCACCATGGCGTTAAAAGAACGGATCAAAAGCCCCAGTTCGTCTCCCCGGCGATCAAGAATCCTGATGGAAAAATCCCCCTCCGCCACCCGGCGGGTCGCCTCGGATAGCTCCGCGATAGGCTGGGTTACCCGGCGGGTAAAGGACAGGGCGATGATCATCGTCATCAACAGGGTGGGAAGAAAAAACATTCCGTAATAAAGAATCAAAATGGGCCGTAAATTAATATCCAGGGAATTAATGATTTCAAATTTTGCCCGTTCATTTTCCAGGGTATTCATGGAAAAATCAAAACCGGTGCCCAAAAAATAACTGACCAGCCTGAGTTTGTTTTTGCCGGGATGCATGATATAGCGGACATGGTCGGTGTCCCGGGGAATTTCCCGGGTGACAAAGCCCTGTTCCCTTCCCGGCGGGGTTTTGAGCCGCAGCATTTCATTGCCCCGGAATAAGCTCTCTTTCCATGAACCGTCGCTTTGCAGATCGAAATCCTGTATCCCCGCCACACCTTCGGGCAATGGCGGAGAAACGCCGTCCAGAAGCCCCCTTTGAATCGTATCTTCCAGTTTTTTCAGATGCAGGGAGTATGCGTCCAGGGCTATATCCCCGGCGGTCTCCAGGACATTGGTGATTTTAAGAGTCCGGTAAAAACGGGCCAGCTCCGTCACCGATTGAAAGGTGATCACCGTCACCGGCGTGGCGGCCAATGCGACAATAATTATAAAGTAGACCAGAAGCCGGGCCTGAAACCGGCTGCCTGTTTGGCGGCTTATAATATCCCGCAGTAACTGCAGTGCCGATGAAACGAGAAAAACCAGAAGCACCACGGGGATGGTAAAAAAAATAACAAGGCTTAAGGGTTCCGGCATGGAACCTTTTTCCAGGGTTTGTAAAAAAAACGTCCGGGAAAAAAGAATTGTTAGTATGCACAAAAGAACATAGATAAGCAAAAGGCCCCGGACATTGATGATAAAATATTTGGGCCTGGACCTTAGGTTCCTCATTCTTCTTCAAATTTCGCGTCAAAAATTTTTATCAATATTTCCATAGCGGCATTTTCATCATCCCCCTCGGTGATGATTTTTATTTCCGTACCGTAACTGGCCCCCAGCGTAAGAATACCCATGATGGATTTTGCATTGATACGGTCGCTGCCTTTTTCAAGATAAATGCTGCAGCTGAAATCTTTGCAGGCCTGCACCAGCACCGCCGCAGGACGGGCATGGATTCCGGCTCTGTTTTGAATGGTAACAAGCTGTTCTTTCATATAACATCCTCACTGCCAAAGTACACGCCCCGGGGCGCGTCGCTCTCTATCCATTTCATAATATTTTGATTAAATTCCTTTGCCGAATTGTAACCCATTTTTTTAAGCCGTTCATTCCGGGCGGCAATTTCAATGATGATGGGAATGTTGCGCCCCGGCTTTACCGGAATTTCCAGCTTGGGAATATTCACCCCCAAAAACTGCTGGAACTGTTCCTCCAGGCCCAGGCGGTCATAATTTTTCTGCGAATCCCATTCCTCAAGTTTTACCACAAGCTGAATCTGCTTCCGGTCCCGGATGGCCCCGACCCCGAAAAGATGGGTAATGTTGATAATCCCCAGCCCCCGGATCTCCATGTGGTGGGCGATAATTTTATTGGCCCCGGTGCCCATGAGGATATTCCCCCCCACACAGCGGATCTCCACCACATCGTCCGCCACCAGCCGGTGTCCCCGGACAACCAGCTCCAGGGCGGTCTCACTTTTGCCCACCCCCGATTCCCCCAGAATCAGCACCCCCTGTCCCAGGACCTCCACCAGCACCCCGTGTATGCTCTGCTGGGGGGCAAAAATATCCGACAGGATCCGCATGAGCCGGGACATAAATTCCGAAGTGGAAAGGTCGGTCTGAAGTATGGGGCACCGGGCCTCTTCCGCCAGGGCCAAAAACCCCGGATCGGGATCCAGGTTATGGGTAAAAATGCAGCAGGGAATGGGATAGCCGAGCATCTGCCGGATAGTCCCCATCTGCCCCTCCTCCGAAAGTTTGCGGAGATAGGCAAATTCCCCCCGGCCGATAAGCTGTATCCGCTGGTGGGCAAATTCCTCGTAAAACCCCATGATGGCGCCCATGGGCCGGTTCAGGTCCGGAACGGTAATTTCCCGGGGAAGCCCCCGCCGACCCCCTATGCAGGTGAGGTTGAGGGAATTATGCTCTTTCAGGTCAAGATCTATCAGGTTCAGCACCGTAAAAACCGTATCGGCCATGGTTTATCATAAACCGAAATGGGCCGGTGATCAACAGCCCTTTTTTGTGAAATCCCTTGACAAAAAATAGACTTATTGGTAGATTGACTGTGAAATATTTCACAAGGCTCTGAGAAAAAGGCGGTATTGAGACATGACGGATCAGATTCCTTCTCCGGTAAAGGAGCGGCTCCTTCACCTGATGAGGGTTCTGGAGCAGCGAAAAGGGGTGTCAGTCACCTCCGCCGAGGTGGAAGCCCTCACGGGCTGGGCCAGCCATACGATCCGTAAGGATATTTCCTGGCTGGGGGGGGATTTTGGCAGCAGTAACGGGTACCATGGGGAGGCTCTGGTACCGGCGATTAAGGCGGCCCTGGGGCTGGAAAGGCGGCGGCGCTTCTGTGTGGTGGGTCTAGGGCGGCTGGGATCGGCTTTTTTGAACTTTCCTGCCGCCGATCTGGGGGAATTTGAGCTGGCCGCCGGGTTTGATTCAAATGTCAACCGGGTGGAGATCCTTAAATCCCCGGCGCCCCTGTATCCGGCCTATAAAATGGCCGAGGTGATAGGCCGTTTCGCCATCGAAACAGCCTTGCTCTGCGTCCCGGCGGCGGCGGCCCAGGCTGCGGCGGAAAAGCTGGCGGCGGCGGGCATCAAGGGGATCCTGAACTACGCTCCGGTGGCCCTGAGTTTGCCGCCGGAACTGGCGGTGCGGAATGTTTTTGTGCTGGATGAATTGCGGTCCTTGGCTGTGAAAATGAGCAATGGAGTATATATATGAAACGAATTTTTAATTTTTCACCGGGGCCTTCGGTTTTGCCCCTGCCGGTCCTTGAACGGGCCGCCGCGGAAATGACCGATGCCAATGGCTCGGGCCAGTCGGTAATGGAGATGAGCCACCGTTCCAAAGACTACAAGCCCATCATCGAAAAGACCGAGGCCCTGCTCCGGGAGCTTATGGGCATTCCCGCCGCTTACAAGGTGCTTTTTTTGCAGGGCGGCGCTTCCCTGCAGTTTTCAATGGTCCCCCTGAATTTGGCGGCGGGGGAAAAGCCCGGGGAAAGCCGGGGGGCCGCATACATCGAAACGGGCATTTGGGCAAAAAAAGCCGCCGAGGAAGGGGCCAAGTACGCCAAAGTCCGGGTTATAGCCGGTTCCAAAGACCGGAACTACACCTACATCCCCGAGGCGCCTGCGCCGGACCCGGATGATGCCTACTATCACATCACCCTGAATAACACCATCGTAGGTACCAGGTGGCCCAAACTGCCCGAAACCGCTTCGGTACCGCTGATTGCGGATATTTCCAGTTGTATCCTTTCGGAGCCGCTGGATGTTTCCAAATTCGGCATTCTCTATGCGGGGGCCCAGAAAAACCTCGGCCCGGCGGGAACCACGGTGGTGATCATCCGGGAGGACCTTATCGGCCATGCCCCGGCCTGGACCCCGGCGCTGCTCCGTTACGATATTCACGCCGCGGAAGCTTCCATGTACAACACGCCCCCCTGTTACAGCATCTACATCATCGGCCTGGTGCTGGAATGGCTCAAAGACTTGGGGGGTATTCCCGCCATCACCAAAATGAATCAGGAAAAGGCGGGTCTTTTTTATGATTATCTGGAAAGCTCAAAACTTTTCCGGTCTCCGGTGGATAAAAATTTCCGCAGTTTGATGAACATCCCCTTTGTCTGCCAGGTGGATGATGCCGAAAAAAAGGCCGAACTTGAGGGCCGCTTCGTGAAGGAAGCCGCCGCCGCAGGGCTGGTGAATCTGGCGGGACACCGGCTGGTGGGGGGAATGAGGGCCAGCATCTACAATGCCATGCCCATTGAAGGCGTCAAAGCCCTCATCAACTTTATGGACCAGTTTGAGAAAGGGAGTAAATAATGTTTCGCATCAGAACGATGAATAAAATTTCTTCCCTGGGGCTGGATATTTTTCCCCGGGACCGTTACGAGGTGGCCAGCGATCTGTCCCACCCCGATGCCATTTTAGTCCGGAGCGCCGACCTTCACAGTGTCGAAATTCCTGATACCGTTATGGTCATCGCCCGGGCCGGAGCGGGTTACAACAACATCCCCGTGGAAAATTGCAGCGACCGGGGCATCGTGGTTTTCAACACCCCCGGCGGAAATGCCAATGCGGTTAAGGAACTGGCCATTGCGGCCCTGCTTATTTCCTCCCGGAACATCGTGGGGGGGATTAATTGGAGCGGCACTATTGCCGATAAGGCCGACGAGGTGCCGGATCTGGTGGAGAAGGGCAAGTCCCAATTTGAAGGGCCCGAAATCCGGGGCAAAACCCTGGGCGTTATAGGGCTGGGGGCCGTCGGGGTTATGGTGTCCAACGACGCCGTGGCTCTGGGTATGGATGTTATCGGCTACGATCCCTACATTTCCGTGGACGCCGCCTGGAGCCTTTCCCGAAAAGTGATCCGGGCGGATACGCTGGAGGGCCTTCTGTCCAAATCCGACTATGTGACCCTCCACCTTCCCCTGTCGGATACCACCAGGGGCCTTTTGAATATGGAAAAATTCCGTATTATGAAAAAAGGCGCCCGGATTATCAACCTGGCCCGGGGAGGGCTGGTGAACGAGGTGGACATTATCGAGGCCCTGAACACAGAACGGCTTTCGGTCTATGTGACCGATTTCCCTTCGGCGGAACTTTTGACCAACAAAAAGGTCATCGCCATTCCCCATCTGGGAGCCTCTACCCCCGAGGCGGAGGACAACTGCGCTATTATGGCAGTCCGGCAGCTTATGGATTTTCTGGAAACCGGGGCCATCAAAAATTCGGTGAATTATCCCCGGTGCCGGCTGGATCAACGGGCCCCTTTCAGGCTTTTGGTGGCCAACCGGAACATCCCCAACATGGTGGGACAAATCACAACGATTCTTGCGGGGGCGAACATCAACATTACCGATCTTATCAACCATCACCGGGATGAGTTTGCCTATAACATTATTGACACTGAACAATTTATACCGGAAACGGTTCTGGATCACCTTAGGACGGTGGAAGGGATCATCCGGGTCAGGGCCATTGGCCCCGGAGTATAGCATGATACGGAAAATACAACGGAAAATCAGACGGAACCTGCCCCTTTTGGGCGGTTTTATGATTATGGCGGCGGCTCTGCTGGTCATATCCGGCAAAAGCCCCGGGCAGGTAACGCCTGTTGCGGAAATGGAAATAGAAGTGGAAGCGGACGCCGAAGCCGAAGTTCAGGCCTCAGGCTCTTTGGCCCTGCCCATCGCTTCTCTGCTGGCCGCCCCGGCCGGGCCGGATCTTATCACCGAGGCGTACCTGGACGAAGTTTTTCGGTCCGACGTGGTGGCTTTTTTCGGCGGCTTAACCGGCTCGGAAGAACTGGCCGCGGTGATTCTGGAAAACGCGGTGCTTTTCAAGGTTTCCCCCAGCCTGGCTTTTGCCCTGAGTTGGGAAGAAAGCCGCCACAACCCCCAGGCGGTAAACAAGGCGAACCGGGACCGGACTGTAGACCGGGGCCTTTTCCAGCTTAACAGCGCCACGTTTCCCAAGCTGACCGAGGCGGATATCTTCAACCCCGGCATCAATGCGTATTACGGCCTCGGCCATTTCCGCTGGTGTCTGGATACGGGCGGTTCCGAAGTGGCGGGTCTGGCCATGTACAACGCCGGGGTAAACCGGGTCCGCAACGGTGCAACCCCCAAAACGACTCTGGATTACACCAGCCGGATTCTGGCCTCCCGCCAAAAAATCGAGAATCTTTTCCAAAGCGAGTATCAGCGCATTTCAACCGCTCTGGAGCTGACCATCGTCGAGGAAGAAGAGATAAAGCCCCAGGAATTCCGTTTGGCGCTGCTGTCGCCCTTGGGGCACCGCTAGAAAGAATAATTAACCACAGACCACACGGACAAAAAATGATAACTGCGAAGTAAAAAAAGTCGAAAAAAGGGGGGAAATAAGGTTAAAGCCCTCCAAAACGGCGCCTGTCACTATGCGCTTACTATTTTTTCGCGCACGAGGTCGCCAATTATTTGGGCGACTGTCTTGTGGGAGGCCTCGGCGCGGTTCTGTACATACTTCGCGGAAATATTGTCCAAGCACTCCAACAGGATATGTTCTCTGGCGAATACACCGGGGCGTGAAAAATTAACCTTCGGTGTGTTTTTTGTCCACAACTCATCCAGGGCATCGTATTCTTCATCGGTCATATCATGAAATGTTGTTTCATGTTCGATTCTTTTTTCAAGGTTATCTGCCATATTTACCTCTCTATCCCTATCTGTTTGCGGAACTGGCTACGACATTTCATTGCGTGAAAGACCTTGATGGTCTCATCATTTATATGATTATACATGATTTCAAGTAGGCTGCCGGATTGATCAAAACCAACGGCAAGATACTTGGTTTCATCAGCTTCTTCGATGATTCCGTTGACAGGGTCGTGCGCCAAAACCCATTGTATGCTTGCCTCCGAAACTCCATGCTTGAAAGCGGACGGAACAAACCTGACTCCAATGTCTATCATGTATCCCCAGTCCTTTCGGTAAGTATAGCTCAAAATTTGGTCCCTGTCACGGGCGCATAGCCTCACGCTAAACCTAACCGATCAGGGTTTCCCCGCGCTACCGGCTTTGATAGTATTGCCCTTATTTTTTAGTAATTCGTCCACTACAAATATATCGTGGACATAGAATTTATTATTATGCCCTTTTACTATCCTTAATCTGACCACCAGTATTTCCCGCCTCCTGCCTATCCGAATAGGGGCCGCTATGAGGGTATTTTTTATCGGCTTACCATCAAAATCATTGGTGCAAATATCAAGACCAAATGCACCCCACAGGGCTACGAAGGTGGATTTCACCAGCTGTTTTTGCCAGCCTGGCCCCCGCTCCCCGCTGAGACTGAGCTTGATGAGTGATACTGTGTATACAAATTCATACACTAGGGTGCACCCTAGGTACGAATTTTCCGGATTTTGAACGAATTCGAGTGCACCCTAGGTTACGAATGGCCACCCCTGCAATATAATTTCAGGTGAAAAAACGGCAAG
>BNUV01000080.1 GCA_025997615.1 Spirochaetia bacterium | reverse complement strand
ACTCTTTTTGATTCAGAAAAATGATTTTATTTGAGATAATCCCGGGAAAATCACTAATACCTCCTTGTATTGTAACGAGTTGCGCTTCTTTTCATTTGTAGGTTAAAATTTTGGGCGGGAATTTAGGCCGGATAGATAAGGTCTCAATGTATACTTTTTTATACAACAGATTTCTAAGCCGCTAAATCTCCCCTTGTCCAAGGCTTCAATACCCGGTATACTGGAAATTAGGGAGAATTCTATGCAGCAAGTCGGGGTTATGGCATTAAACGAGAAACTTGCCATCGAAATGAGAGCCTTGGAATTGAAAAAACAGGGTAAATTGGAAGAAGCCGAGAACCTGAAACGGCAGATACCCTTGCCGCCCTATTTGGCAAGGTGGGCAAAAAAACGTCTTGGCGCCGATTTCCTCATAAAGAACGGCTGGAACCTCTCCGAAGCGGAAGCCGAGTATGGATCTGACTGGCTTACTCAATAGTATTCTTTCAAGCGTAACCAGCATTGATACCGGACGGAAAGGACTTGCAACCAATGGCGGCGAGCATGAGGGGCGCTTGGCTTATGAAGCCGGTATAGCTGCTGCTTCAGTTGCTTTCAATGCAGCCTTATCTACCGCCAACCCGCAAACGATGCTACTTGCAGAAGAAGCCTTTGTTGAACAGGAACTCCAGTTTTGCAGTGAACAGGACACTCATACCCGCAGCAGCCTCACCCAGGCGTTGCAAAGTTTTGAAGATGCCTTCCTTTCTCTTGATGTCGTAGAAGACCCTGCCGGATATAAGGCGGCTGACAAAACCTGGCCCCATACCTCCAAAAACCGTATACAGGGTTTTCCAAAAGATGCCTTTCACCAGGCTTGTATCGCTCACCGCACACGGCTTCACAATAGTCTCCGCACACCCGGAATCAATATGATAGAAAAAGCCGTCCTTGGTCAGCGGGCTTCCAATATGACCGCCGCCCAGGGGAGCTATATAGAGAAACAGAAAAGGGCGCTTGAATAAACCAAATGAATCATATCTGTGATATGCTGTTTATTGCCGCTAAAGGGGAAGTTGAAGATATACTAGCTCTAGCTTTGAAGATCAGACAGATATGTGGGCTAGATTCGCAAAATAATACGCAACGTCTGGTCAAAAGGAGAAGTCTGTGAAAAATGCATTAACACACGCAACCAAAACAATAACAATGACAACAGCCAATTGCAGGCAATTTAATACGCAAAAGCTGATAGTCGAATTTGATATTGATTTTGGTAACATTAACCGCGGTGTCCGGCATTACGCCGGTTATCGTCTGGGTAAAAATGATTTTTGGCGGCTAATGAACACATCCTATTTTTTTGATATGGCAGGGGATGAGGAGATACTTATTATTCCTTCTTTTTGGAAGACAGACAACAACGACAGCCTTGACGAGCGTATAAAAGATGCTATGCGTACAAACAAGCTTACCTGTTGCACAACGTTTAAGCGCAACGACATTGGCGGGTATTGTTATATCGTAAACTATAGTTTTGACAACTGTAAAACTTTTGGTTTTATGAGTGTTGATTCTTTGGGTAGGGAGGCGTAGGGGTGGGGGAATATCGGGGTACGTGAAATATCCTTTTCTGATATAGAATAACTCCGTAATTATTCAGCTAGGGCATAATTTAAATATCGTAATTTCTTATAATACAAGGAGTTACGGTATTTTGGATTACTTTGCCATAAAAAGCAGCTGGTTAGCTAATTCTTTATAATACAAGGAATTAGCAAAAGCTGGCCAAATAGTTGCATAAAATTACGCAAAAAAATGACTTGGCACAATAAAAAATATGGTATATATTGGAAAGAGGCAAATAATGGCTGAATATGTAACCCCTTATCGAGCTTGCAGAAACGTGGTACGGATGGGTATGATGTGGCTCAATAGACTCGCATAGGAGATTATATCGGGGCTTGTAAAAACGTCATAATAGGATTTATGCTATCCTCAAGGAAGTAACATAGGAGTATTTGAAATGGTTTCGGAGCAAGAAATGGATATAGAACAAATTGTCAACAGTATAAAGTATCACAGGGAGCAAGAAATCGCTGAAAATGTAAGGCGCCCCGCTATTGGACGCTCAGATGGCATTCTCAATAATGAAAAGCAAACGTTTTGGATTGTACTTAGTCAGCATAGCGAAGATGATATACTTCCAGATACAAACACCGAATTATCTGTCACGAGGGATGCCTATTTAGGCGGTATTTTGATTCAAAATTATGAGGGCGAACATAAATATTGGGATAACATAGTAGAAATTTTCAATAGAGCAAAGTATACCCCATCTTCTATTGGGGAAAAAGATGCCTTAGCAAGAGATATCACAATCAATCTTTCCGGCGATACCAAAATGTATCATTACCGGAATCTTATGGAGTTTATTTCTAAATTAATTTCTTTACAGGAAGAAATTAAGAAAACTCAAGACGAATTAGAAAATGTAGAGGCGGAACAAAATAAGGCAAATGAAGAGTTGGCATCAGGTGAAGGCGAACATGACCAAGAACCACAAAAACGGACAGTAATAATAAAGCTGAAAAGTAAAGCGGCACAACTGCGTAAAAAACTTGAGGAAAAAGAGAGGCGACAACAGGCTTATCTTAATGAGGCACAGAAGTTTATTCGTCAACAATATGAATTAAGGTGGCAGCCAATTCTTGACTCGGAGCAAGACACTATTAAGCGTATGAAAATATTTGATGAAGGTACTCTAATAATTAATGGCGGGCCGGGTACAGGTAAGACAACATCAATGATTCAAAGAATTAAATTTCTTTCTTCAAAAACAATTGAGGAATACAAGTCTTTGAATAACAAACAAAAAAAAATATTGTTTAATCAGAGACCCAGTTGGATATTCTTTTCGCCCAGCAAACTTTTGGCTTCATTTTTGCGCAATACTATGGCAAAGGAAGAACTTGCCGCCAGTGATGTTACTGTTAAAGTTTGGGATAAACATAAAGAAGATATTATCAGATCATATGGATGGTTTGAAAAAGATAAGCGTGTTTTTATACACCCCAAACCCAGAAACGGTCAATTAGAGAATAATCTCTTTTCTGATCCTGGTAGTACCAAAGGAATTATAGATAAGTTCACTAATTACTATATAGAACATCAAAGAAAAAAATTACAGGATAATATCGGATTGGATAATGTTAACAATGTTAATATTATGTTTCAAAAATACTTTGAATATAAATTGAAAAAATACAGAGAAAGTAAGGAAAAAAATGTCGTTAGCGATGAAACAAAAGATAAGGATGAAGAAAAGGAATTCGACAGAGAAAGTCAAAGTGCTTTTAATAAATCGATTTCTTTTTTCTTAGATGGTATTCCCAAATTATATAAAACCTTTAGAAAAGAAAGGTTTAATGAAAAAAATAAAAACTGGAATCTAAAGTTGCTTGAAGATTTAATACAAGACGAGAATTGGAGCATACACCCTGATGAGCAGGCATTATTGATTTGTGTCATAAATATGATCTGTTACAACCTTTATCCAAAATTTTCATCGTATTTTCTGGAAAACAGGCATCCCTATGTACTGACCTATTCAGCAAACCGAAAACCCATAATCGCAATTGATGAGGCAACTGATTTTTCCACTATAGACCTTTTGGCTATGCATAGTTTGAGATACCCGGAATTTTCTTCCATTACCCTTTCAGGCGATCTGATGCAAAGGATGACTACTAATGGATTAAAATCATGGGAAGATTTCTCTGATATGATAGATTCCGCACAAATAGAGAATTTAACGGTATCCTATCGTCAAAGCCCCACTCTTTTATCCTTAGCACAAAGCATCTATCAGTATTCGACCAATAAAAAGGCAGAGTATACATCATATATGGATCCCGATCCTTTAGAACCAAAGCCTTTGATGAAAATATCAGAAAATAGAGATGATAAATTAAAGTGGATCGCCGATAGAATCAGGGAAATAGACATCATTTATAGACAGTCTGTAAATTCTCTTCCTTCAGTTGCTGTATTTGTTCCCGAGGAAGATGATATTAGTAATTTTGTCAAAGATCTTGATAATATTTTGGAAGGAGATTTTCATATTCAAGCCTGTCCAGACGGCTTGGTATTAGGTGATAGCAGTGATATCAGAGTATATGCCATTGACAAAATTAAAGGTCTTGAATTTGAGGCTGTATTCTTCCATAATTTGGATCAACTGGAAAGTTTACAGGACGACCTTTTCTTGAAATATCTTTATGTTGGTCTTTCTCGGGCTACTTTTTATCTTGGTGTAACACTTTCAAACAGGTTGAACAAAAATTTGCGATTTATTGAAAATAGTTTTGAACAAACCGGGGACTGGAAATTAAAGTATAACGAAAAAATTCCAGGATAACGTTGTTATTGCTGTTGATGAATCAGGAGAAGTAGATTCTAAAGTATCCAGCGATATGGTAATATGCCATAGTCAAGGATAGGGGGTAAATATGAAAAACGAATTTAAAAGCTGGATGACAGAGATGGAAGAAAAATCGGCAAATACAGCCTCGTCATATTGTTCATCTATTAATTCAATTTCTCAGCATTATTTTGAGCAAAACAAAAAACCTCTGGATTTATATACCTGTGATGATATTCTTTTTGTTAATGCTCTCAAAAAAGATTATGGCATAGGTGGAAAATATGAAGAATTCGGTAATAAGGGAAAGGGAACCGTGCGTAATGCAATAGCAGCTTATGCCAGATTTTTAGAATATAAGAAGTCAGGTGGTGTTATTGAAGTAAAAACAAATAAAAAAAGACGGTCTACAAATAACACAACTAAAAGGAATAGCAGGTATAAAAAATATGCAATAGGTAGTTCTCAAAATTCACTTATAAGAAATATATTGAGTCGCCTTGGCAATGAATCATTTACCGAAGATGACTGGAAAGAGACAAAAAAACATTTTACTAATAGGTGCGCGTATTGTGGCACTGAAGACAAGTTAGACATGGATCATGCGATTCCAATTAATAGGGAAAAATTGGGCGAACATAGGCTTGGAAACATTGTCCCTGCATGTAGTAAATGTAATAGTAATAAAGGAGATAAAGACTATAAAGAATATCTGGGTAGTAATACGGAAAGAATAAAAATCATTGAGGAATATATGAATAGTAAAAATTATGTTCCTCTTGAGGATAATGATAAATTAAGAAAAATATTGGACTTGGCGTATGAAGAAGTTTCTTCTATTGCCGAAAGATATATAACTATTATTGATGATTTATTTATGCGGGAATAACAAGGAAGCATCTGCCACAAAACAGGCCGGTAGTTGGAGTTCCTCCCCCTCATATTCCCAGGGTAAAGGAATGCTTTCTCAGCGTCGAAATCTTCTTAAAAACCCCAGAACCATGACCAACCCCGCCAAAAGTAAAACCGCTCAGAAGGGCCCGTCATGGCTATAGCCACATTCCTCCGTAAAAGGCCGAAAAATGCCATGTTCCTGCCTTGGAAGGACAAATCAACGCTATATATGGGCTATATTCTCTGGAAACTACACCAGATATGGGGTAATCAGGTCGATACACCATTAAGTCCTGTCACGCACCTATGGCAATTAGCAGGCGTTTTGATCAAGAAAAACGGCACGAGGGCCTCTAACGGGGGCTTCATAAAAAAAATATAAACTGTCTTGCGGGTTATGTAAATAACGAGTATACTGAAGGAAACCTTTGGAGGCATTAAATGGCAAAGCAGAAGTATGTATATTTTTTTGGCGACGGTAAGGCGGAAGGCGACGCCGGGATGAAGGACCTTCTCGGCGGCAAGGGCGCGAACCTGGCGGAGATGACCAATTTGGGGATTCCGGTTCCACCGGGATTCACCATTTCCACCGATGTGTGCGCCGCTTATTACGAGAACAAACGGAAGTATCCCGCGGGGCTGGAGGCGGAGGTGCTTTCGGTGCTGGCGAAGCTGGAAAAGCTTATGAAGAAAAAGCTGGGCGATCCCAAGGATCCCCTGCTGGTGTCGGTCCGTTCCGGAGCCCCGGTTTCCATGCCGGGCATGATGGACACGATCCTGAACCTGGGGATCAACGACAAATCGGTGCTGGGGCTGGCGGCCAAAACCGGCAATCCCCGTTTTTCCTGGGATGCCTACCGCCGGTTCATTCAAATGTACGGTGAGGTGGTCATGCTGGTTCCCGGCGGCGATTTTGAGGACGCCCTTGCGGACATCAAAAAAGAAAAAGGTGTTACCCTGGATACGGACCTCAGTGCGAAAGATCTGGAAGGGCTGGTGGCGGCCTATAAAAAGATCATCAAAAAACATACGGGGAAAGATTTTCCCCAGGCGCCGCTGGATCAGCTTTGGGGATCCGTCAACGCGGTCTTCGGTTCCTGGATGAACGACCGGGCCATCGAGTACCGGCGGCTGGAAGAAATCCGGGGGATCAAGGGCACGGCGGTCAACATCCAGTCCATGGTCTTCGGCAATTTCGGCGATGATTCCGGTACCGGCGTCTGTTTCAGCCGGGACCCCTCCACGGGGAAAAACGAATTCTACGGCGAATATCTGATGAACGCCCAGGGTGAAGATGTGGTGGCCGGGGTACGAACCCCCGAAAAAATTTCCACCCTGGAAAAAGAAAATAAGAAAATTTTCGATCAGCTTGTCAGCATCAAAAACCGGCTGGAAAAACATTTCCGGGATATGCAGGACATGGAATTCACCGTTCAGCAGGGGAAACTCTACATCCTCCAGACCAGGAACGGTAAACGGGCCGGCGCCGCGGCGATAAGATGTGCCGTGGACATGGTGGCGGAAAAACTTATCGACAAAAATACTGCGGTACTGCGGGTAAGTCCCGCTCATCTGGATCAGCTCCTTCATCCCATGGTGGATCCGGCGGCCCTCAATGCGGCGGTTTCCCTGACCAGTGGTCTCAATGCCTCTCCGGGGGCGGGCACGGGCCGGATCGTTTTTTCCGCCAAGGATGCGGAAGCCTGGCACGCCCGGGGCGAGAAGGTGCTTTTGGTGCGGAAAGATACCAGCCCGGAAGACATAGGCGGCATGGTGGTTTCCCAGGGCATCCTCACCTCCACCGGCGGTATGACCAGTCACGCGGCGGTGGTGGCCCGGGGCATGGGTACCCCCTGTGTGTCCGGCGCAAAGGGCGTTTCGGTTCAGGGCAGTACTGTTACCATAGGCAGCAAAACATTTAAAGAAGGGGACTGGATCACCGTGGACGGCTCCACCGGCGATGTTTACGAAGGGCAGCTCCCCCTGGTGGTACCTGAAATTTCCAAGGATATGAAAATGTTCCTGAGCTGGTGCGATGAAATCCGCGCCGCCTCTGTCCGGGGAAAACTGAAGGGCTTCGAGGTCAGGACCAATGCGGACCAGCCCGAAGACGCCAAACGGGCCTTTGACTTCGGCGCCCAGGGTGTGGGCCTCTGCCGGACCGAGCACATGTTCTTCGACAAGGCAAAACTGATCCACTTCCGGGCCATGATTGTGGCGGAAACCGAGGCGGAACGGAAAGAAGCGTTAAAGAAAATTCTCCCCCTGCAGCAAAACGATTTCTTCGGCATCTTCAAAGCCATGGAAGGCCGCCCGGTGACTATCCGTCTTCTGGATCCGCCTCTCCACGAATTTGTTCCCCACACTGATGATGAAATTGCCGAGCTGGCCTCTCACCTGGGTGTTTCATCCGAAACGCTTTTGCCCAAAATCGAGAAGCTCTACGAGGCAAATCCCATGATGGGCCACCGGGGCTGCCGTCTGGCGGTTACTTACCCGGAAATTTACGATATGCAGGTCGAGGCTATAGCCCTGGCGGCGGCGGAATGTGTAAAGGAAAAGATCCCCGTGCATCCCGAGATCATGATCCCCATCGTGGTTACCGCCCGGGAGTTGAAGCTCCTGCGGCCCAACGCCGAGGCTATTCTGAAAAAAGTTTTTGACAGCGCCGGTGTAAAGGTTCCGATCAAAATCGGCACCATGATCGAGGTTCCCCGGGCGGCGATCCGTTCGGCCCATATCGCCCGGTATGCGGACTTCTTCAGTTTCGGCACCAACGATCTGACCCAGATGACCTTCGCCTTCAGCCGCGACGATGTGGCATCTTTCCTGCCCTCCTACCTCAAACAAAACGTCCTCGACGTGGACCCCTTCAAATCCATCGACGAGGAGGGGGTAGGGGCCCTGATCCAGTGGGCCGTGGGCCACGGCCGGGAAGTCAACGCGGATCTTAAAGTGGGCATCTGCGGCGAGCACGGCGGCGATCCCCTGACCATCGACTTCTGCTACCGTTCCGGCCTCAACTACGTGTCCTGTTCACCCTACCGTGTGCCTCTGGCCCGTTTGGCCGGCGCCCAGGCGGTGATCCGGAATAATGCGAAGGGAAAGGCCCCGGTGAAAAAAGCGGCGGCTAAAGCCACGGTGAAAAAGTCCGCCGCGGAAAAGAAGCCGGCAGCGAAGAAAGCTGCGACTAAAGTCGCTTCGACTAAAGCCGTTCCGGCTAAGGCCGCGTCCGTTAAGAAAGCGGCGACTAAAGTCGCTTCGACTAAAGTCGCGGCGGTGAAAAAGCCGGCGGCCAAAACCGTGGAAAAAGCCCCGGCGAAAAAGGCCGGAGGCCGTCCGGCGAAGAAACCCGCGAAGTAAAAATTTCTCAACAAAGGCGGCGTATAGCAGTTTCTGTTATGCGCCGTCTTGCCGCTTTACAGGCAAAGGGAGAAAATTGAAATGGCATCCAGAATAAGCTATGGATAACCCTCCCCCCCGCCAGCGGGTTCTGGAAAATATCCTCCGCAGCCCCGAATTTGCCCCCTACATCGTGGAAGAACGGCTCCTCCCGGCGGTGGAAGGCTCCTTTGTCCCTTTCCCGGCGGATCTGGATACGCGTATCGCCGCCGCCCTGCGGAACCGGAGCATAGATCGGATCTACACCCATCAGGCTGCGGTGTGGGAGGAACTGCAAAAGGGCCGTCATGTGGTGGTGGTAACACCCACGGCCTCGGGCAAGACCCTCTGTTACAACCTGCCCACCCTCCAGGCCCTGTTACAGGATGATAAGGCCCGGGCCCTTTACCTTTTCCCCACAAAAGCGCTTTCCCAGGATCAGCAGTCGGAGCTGAACGAGCTGGCATTGGGGGAAGGGGAGGGGATGGCCCTGCCGGTAAAAATCGCCACTTACGACGGCGACACCCCCGAATCGCTGCGGACAGCGGCAAGGGACATGGGCCGCATCATCATTTCCAATCCCGATATGCTCCATGCGGGTATTTTACCCAATCACCCCAAATGGATAAAGTTTTTTTCACGGCTAAAATATGTGGTGATTGATGAAGCCCACGCATACCGGGGCGTTTTGGGCAGCCATGTGGCCGATTTAATCCGCCGCCTCCGCCGGGTCGCCGCTTTTTACGGTTCCACCCCGCAGTTTATCCTCTGCTCCGCCACTATCGCCAATCCCAAGGAGCTGGCGGAAACCCTCATCGGCGGGGAAGTAAGCCTGGTGGACAATAACGGCGCGCCCCGGGGGGAAAAGCGGATCATCCTTTACAACCCGCCCCTGGTAGATTCGGTGCAGGGGATCCGCCGGTCGGTGATCACCGAAAGCCGCCGCTGGATGCTGGCCTTCCTCCAGGCGGGGATAAAGACGATACTCTTTGCCCATTCACGGATCAAAACCGAGGTGGCCGCTTCTTATGTCAACGAAGATCTGAAAAATATTTTTACCGATAACAAGCGGATAAAGGTGGAAGCTTATCGGGGCGGGCTTTTGCCCAATGAGCGCCGTGAAATTGAACGGGGGCTCCGGGAGGGGGATATTCACGGGGTGGTTTCCACCAATGCCCTGGAGCTTGGCATCGACATAGGCGGGTTGGACGCTTCGGTGGTGGCGGGCTTCCCCGGTTCTTTTAATTCGTTTTGGCAGCAGTCGGGCCGGGCGGGCCGCCGGGGCGGTGTTTCCGTGTCGGTTTTTGTGGCCTCCGCCTCGCCTCTTGACCAGTTCATCATGGATGATCCTTCGTGGTTTTGGCGGAAGACCTCCGAGGAGGCCCGGCTCAACCCCGATAACCCTTACATCCTGACAGATCACGCCAAATGCGCCGCTTTTGAGCTGCCCTTCCGGGATGAGCAAATCGAAAATAACGAGGAGCCTTTTGGCAAAGACATCCCCGAGGTTTTAGGCTTTCTGGAGGAAGATGGCATCATCCGGCACACCGGCGGAAAGTGGCATTGGGCGGATCGCTCCTACCCCGCCGAGGGGATAAGTCTCCGCTCCGCCGCTTCGGACAATGTGGTGATCATCGACGTAACCGGGGGCCGCAATGCCGTCATCGGCGAAATGGACCGGCCCAGCGCCAAGGAGATGCTTTTCAAAAACGCCGTCTACATACACCGGGGGGCGCAGTACCTTGTGGAGTCGCTGGACATTGCTAATCGGAAAGCCCTTGTCCGCGAGGCCGATGTAAATTACTTTACCGATGGCCTTGTCAAGACCGATATAAAAGTTCTTACCGAAGACGAATCCTTTGTTTATGGGGAAGGAGCCAAAGCTTCTTTAGGGGATGCGCTGGTCCGGTCGCAGGTGGCTAAATTCAAAAAGATCCGTTTTCACACCCACGAAAATATCGGTTATGGTGATATAGACCTCCCCGAAGAAGAAATGCAGACCCGCGCACTGGCCCTCTGTTTTGGCCCGGAAACAAAAGGCGGCGCTGCCCTGGCGGCGCTGGAAGATGAGGAACGGGCCGGGGCGGTTCTCTCCGGCGCCGGGGCCCTGATCAAAATGATCGCCCCGGTGTACCTTCTCTGCGATCCCCGGGACATAGGCGTGTCCCCCCGGGTCCGGGACCCCCACTTTGGTGTACCGGTTCTTTTTATTTATGATAAATACCCCGGCGGCACCGGTCTGGCCGAAGCCCTCTCAAAAAAGATGGACGAACTTTTCCGCATGGTTTACCGTTCATTAAAGGCCTGCCCCTGCAAAAACGGCTGCCCCTCCTGCATCGGTCCCGGCAACAACAAGGCCGACACCATCGCCTTTTTTAGCGCGTTGGTGTAGCCCTATGAATCTCCGGGACCGTCTCCGGCGTATCCGTTCGGATTTCATCCGTTCGGATTCCATCCGCGCGATCAATCCGCAAAAAAATGATGATCATGCCGATGTTTCATCGGTTGAAATTCCTCCATCGTGGGAATCCTGCGGCCATCTATGCCTGAAGCGTTCGCTTATCATCGATAGCGTTATACCTCCCGGAGAACCGTTTCCCAAAGCGCTGGGAATCCTCGTGCCCGATCTGGCCTTTATGACCATCGCATCGGATAAAGAAAATCTGCGGCCGGAAGATCTTCTTTTTTTTGATCTTGAAACTACGGGCCTTTCGGGAGGCGCCGGTACGGTGGCTTTTTTGGCCGCCTTCGGGCGATTTGAAAAAAACACCCTCGCGGTAACTCAATATTTGCTTTTGGACTACCCCGGCGAGAACGATTTTCTCGAAGCCATCCTGAAAGAATTTTCGTCTTCCATCATCGTCAGTTATAACGGCAAGACTTTTGATGCGCAGATCTTCAGGAACCGCTGTCTGATGAACGGCATCATGCCCCCCGAATACCGCCATGCGGATCTTCTGCATCCCTGCCGAAGGCTCTGGAAACGGATCCTCCCCTCGTGTTCGCAGGGGCAAATCGAAAGCTCCGTCCTGGGACTGGATCGCACGGATGACGTGCCCGGCGCAATGGCCCCGGAGATATGGTTTTCCTTTCTTAAAAGCGGCGATTTTTCCGCCCTCGAAGGTATCGCCAATCACAACGTAAAAGACATCTCCGGTCTGGCGCACATTTTCGCCGCCCTTGTCAAAATCGCCCGCGCCCCGCTGCAAAGCCGAAAAATCTATCACCATGATATAGAAAACCTTGCCCTTCGGTGGCGGCAGTTTTTACGCAGCGCCGCATCCCGCGGCCCTTTTCCCGAAGAAACCGAAACCGCCAAAACCTTACTCCAAACCGCCGCAGACGAAGCCTTTCCCCGGGCCGCATATATACTGGCGGGGGATCTTTTTCGTCAGGGCAATCATGACGAAGGCATCCGCTATCTGCAAAAAATCACCGGGGGAAATTTTCCGTTGGAAGACCGCCCCGGTGAAAATCAACAAGCGGCCTTACAGGCTTTGGCCTACCGTAAGCTTTCCATTGATGCGGACCGCCGTCAGGGCCGGCCCGATCTGGCCCTGTTTTACCTTGACGAGGCCCTGGCCCTGGGGAATCTCCGGGAAACCCTGAGGGGAGAGCTGGAAGGGCGACGAGAGAGGGTAAGCTGCCATTCATGAAGTAATTTTTCACCTTGAAACTGACCGGTGTTTTCTGCATAATGGTCATCAGATATGGTAGAAACACCTTTTTACGCCAATGGATTGAAGTTTTCCTGCATCCAATGTTCGGTTTGTTGCCGTTTTGAGCCTGGTTTCGTGTTTGTTTCAAAGAAAGATGCCGATATTCTAGCAATGGAATTTAAAATGCAGTATATTGACTTTGTGGATACTTTTTGCCGCTGGATACCTGCCGGAGGGGATGAGCATCTGTCCCTCAGGGAAAAGTCCAATTTCGACTGCATTTTTTGGGAAAATGGCTGTTCCGTGTACAATTCCCGGCCCCTGCAATGCCGGACTTTTCCGTTCTGGTTCTCGAATTTGGCCTCGGAAGAGGCCTGGAAAGAAGCGGCGGCTCTTTGTCCGGGGATGGATCAGGGGCGCATAAACAGCCGGGATTATATTGAAACCTGTTTAACGGACAGGCGGCGGGATCCGGTGATCTCCCGAAAAACCCAATCCCGGGGGAGTTTTAAATGATAGTCCGTTTTTGGGGGGTCCGGGGATCTCTGCCGACGCCTGACACTCCGACTTTGATGAAGAGTAATCTTGCCGCCATCCTGGATCGGGTAACGCCGGAGGATATTAAAAGCCCCGCCTCCAAAAAAAAGTTTCTTAAAGCTTTGCCGCCTTTTCTCACCAACATCGTGGGGGGGAACACCGCCTGCCTCACCGTAGACGGCGGCCCTGCCGGTGAGCAGATTATTTTCGATGCCGGTTCCGGGATCCGTGAAATGGGCAACGCCGTTATCCGGAAAAAGGAAAAGATCTCCCGGTACCATCTTTTTATCTCCCACTTTCACTGGGATCATCTTCAGGGCTTTCCTTTTTTCATCCCTGCTTATATTCCTTCGGTAACACTGGATTTTTATTCCCCCCTGGAGGGGCTGGAAACGTCGGTCCGGGGGCAGATGTGTGCTCCTTTTTTCCCGGTAACACTGGACACCATGCAGAGCAAAAAGGTTTTTCACGAAATGAAGAAGCCGGTAAAGCTGGGCAATCTGCATATTTCCTTCCGGAAGATGAGTCACCCCGGCGATTCCTACTCCTACCTGGTAGACGACGGGAAACACCGGTTCCTCTATGCCACGGATACAGAGCTTTCCGAGGCGGATTTTATCAAAAACAAGGAAAACAGCAGTTTCTTCTCCGGGGTGGATCTGGCGGTCATTGATGCCCAGTACACTTTGGACGAGGCTATCACCAAGTATAACTGGGGGCATAGTTCTTTCAGCCTGGCGGTGGATTTTGCCTCCTCCTGGGGTATGAAGCACCTGATCCTTTTCCACCATGATCCGGCCTATGGGGATGAAAAGCTCTTCAAAATTCTGGACGCTGCCCGGACTTATGTAGAAAAAATGAATATCAAAGGGATAAAGGTCGATCTTGCCTGGGAAGGACTGGAGATTGAGCTGTAACCATGGGGGTTTTTCGCCGCATTGCCGGTATTCTTTGTCTACTCGTCGGCCTCGTAATTGTTCTTCTGGCCATAACGCTGGCGGCTGTTCTGCACTTTAACGCTCCTCCGGCGGATTCTGTTTCCGGGGAAATTCTTTTCGAGGTTCGGGAGGGTGAAAGCGCTCTTGCGGTGGGGAAACGGCTGGAAGAAGAGGGCCTCATCAAAAACCGGAATTTCTGGTACCTCCTGGCCCGGATCGACAAGGAATATATCAAAACAGGTACTTATCTGCTGGAATTTCCCCAAAGTCAGTTGGCCCTGCGGTCTGTGCTGGTTTCGGGCCGCCAACTCCAGTTACGGGTAACAATCCCCGAGGGGGTGACCCTGAAAAAAGCCGGACATATTCTGGAAGAGGCGGAAATTTGCCCCGCCGGTGATTTTCTTGATGCCTCTGTCGATCCGGCGATGCTGGAAGCGTACGGCATCAAGGGGCCCAGCATGGAAGGTTTTCTCTATCCTGAAACGTACTTTTTCCCCAAGGGCTATCCGGCGGACAAGGTGGTACAGGTAATGGCGGATACCTTCCGGCAGCGTCTTGAGGCAATCGATCCGAAATGGGCCGGTTTAAACGCCGATGAGATCTATCGCCGGGTAATCATCGCCTCCATCGTGGAACGGGAATACCGGGTTGATGAAGAAGCGGCCCTGATGGCGGGGGTTTTTTACAACCGCCTTAAAATCGGCATGGCCCTCCAGTCCTGCGCCACGGTGGAATATATCATCACCGAGATTCAGGGCAAGCCTCACCCGGAGGTTCTTTATACCCGGGATACGGAAATCCGGGACCCCTACAACACCTACATCCGGCCGGGCCTGCCGCCGGGACCCATTTCCGCTCCGGGCGAGACGGCTCTGCGGGCGGCCTTTTCCCCCGAGGCCAGCGACTATCTCTACTTCCGTCTGGTGGATGCTTCTGCGGGACGGCATTATTTTTCCCGGACATTGGATGATCATATCAAGGCTGGAAGGCTCTATGTAAAAGGGGGAGGGGGCCGCTGATGGCCTTTATCTCCCAGACCTCCATTCAGGAAGTTATCGATAAGATGGACGCCGCGGCGGTGGTGGGGGACTATGTACGTCTAACCGCCCAGAGCGGAGGCACGTACAAGGGCCTCTGTCCCTTTCACAATGAAAAAACCCCCTCCTTTACGGTGGATGCCGACAAAAAGCTCTACTATTGTTTCGGCTGCCACAAGGGCGGTACGGTACTGAATTTTCTCATGGAAATGGAAAAAC
>BNUV01000079.1 GCA_025997615.1 Spirochaetia bacterium | reverse complement strand
GGGAAAATTCAGAATCGCTGGAAAAAACCGCCGAGGCCGTAACCGCCGCCGTCAGATCTACCGTGTCGGATCTGGCCGTTACGGCGGAAACCATAGAGCGCCAGGTAGAGGAACACCGGGAGGCTATCAACGAGCTGGAGCGGAACCGCAGCGCCGCCTTAACAAATGATCTGGAAACAGTCCGCAAGGCCCTGAAAGAGGTGACGGACAGGGCCGCCGCCCGTTCCGATAAGATGGAAGACGCCGCCCTGGCGAAGCTCAAGGAACAGGCTCAGGAACGGATTCAAAAGGTCCACGATATGCTGGAGGAAAAACTCAAGACGTATCAGGAAAACGCCAAAGAGCGGGTCGCCGAGGTTCAGGGGCTTTTCAAAACGCAAAAGGAAGAATACAAGACCGGCAAGGCGGAACTGGAATCATCATACGGTGAATTGAAAAAGAATATTCTCTCCCAAACGGCGGAACTGAAAACCGAATTCCAGACCCTGGAAGATAAGGTAGCGGTGGTGGAAAAGGGTTTGAGCAAAACTCTGGGCGAAAGGGAACAAAAGATGCTCGATGCCGCCGATACGAAGCTGGCGGAATACCGGGCGGCCCAGGAAGAGCAGTGGCGGCGGCTTGCCTCTTTGGCCGATGACAGCCTTAAACTGGATACCGAACTTCGCCGTTATATGCAGGAAACCGAAAATCGGGTGCAGCAGGATTTCGCCCTTTTCGAGCGGGAACAGTCCCGGACAAGGGATCAGGCGGCGGTGGATTTTGGCGCCTCTTTAACGGCCCTCAAAAATGATATGACCGGCTTGGAGCAGGATCTCACGGGCCTTAAGAACAAGGCCTACGAAAATGTGTCGGAAAAACTTAAAGTATTCGAGGATGATTTCCTTAACGATCTTTCCCGGCGGGGGGAAGATATAGAAAAGCGCCTTGTGGAATGGCAGTCCGGCATGGATTCCCGTTTGCTGCATCTGGCCGAAGCTGGCGCCGTGGAACGGCAGACGCTGGAAGTCTCATTCACCGAGGAGATGCGGAAATCACTTTTGGATCAGGGCGAAAAAATTTCCTCGGGACTTGAACAGCTTAAAAAAGAATCCGCCGCTTTTGAGGAGGGCATACGCACCCAGCTTAAGCTTTCCGATGAGGCTATGGAATCCTTCCGGGAACAGATGAGCGGAAACATGGAAGAGGCCCGGGAAAGTGCGGAACGTTCCATCAAAACAGAACTTAAAAAAACGACCCTGTCTGCGGCGGAAACATTCAAGCAGCACCAGCGGGATATGGAAAGCCGGTTAAAAGAAATCACCGACCATGTGGAAACCCGGAACGGCGAAATTTCTTCGCTCATGGATGCGGCCCACAAAGACATGGAGGAATTCCGCCGCCGTGCCCGGGAGGTGAATTCCGAAAGCGATGAAAAACTTGCCGCCGTCCGGACCGCCGTTCAGGATACCCACAACGAGGCCGACACCTACCGGCAGGAACTTTTTTCCCGTACCGAAGAAGAGGTCAAGACGCTGGATGCGGCCATCAAAGATGCGGATCGCCACATAAAAGAATTTATCGCCCAGACAAAACTTTTTGAACAGGCGGATGGGTTGAAGCTGGAACTGGAACGGCGGATCGAAGATCTCCGGGGCGATATGGACCGGCTGGATCAGCGGCGTACCGAGGCGGCGCAGCTGGAAAGCCAGTTTATCAAGATCAAGCGGCTGGAAGACGAGGTCAACAACAAGATGACCCGGTTCCTTTCGGAACAGCACCGCATAGAAAAAATGGAAGCCGACTTTAACCGCCTCCTCCTTACGTCACGGGCGGTGGAAGAAAAGCTCATACAGGTTTCCACGTCGGATGATACGCTCCAGTCGGTGCAGTTGGAGATCCGCCGCCTCAACGATTCCATCGCCGAAGCCGAAGAAAAATATCAGCGGCTGGAAAAAAAGAACAAGGCCCTGGATACCGCTACCGACGGTATAGACCGCAACTTCAAGGCATTGCAGGAATCGGAAAAAGCGCTGGTGAACATCAACAATGAAATTAAAAACTTCACGGAAGAAACCGGGACGCTCCGGGACAGTATCGAAAAACTTTCCGGCGAAAATGAAAAGGCCCGTGACGCGGCGGAAAAAATAAATATGCTGGATGAAACGCTGGCAGAAATTGAAGAACGCATTGAGGCTATGCAGGTGGCCCGCCAGTGGCTTGCGGGGGTGGAAACCCGCCTCGGCGAGCTGAACAAGGAAGCCCAAACGACGCTCAAAATAACCAATGCCGTCAAAGGAAAAGGCAAGTCCCGGGCCGCCCCCGCCGTGGAAGCCGGAGCGCCGCCGCCGGGGGACCGGGAAAACATCGTTACACTGGCCCGCAAAGGCTGGAGCGTCAAAGAAATCGCCGATGTAATGAAAATTTCCCAGGCCGCCGTGGAACTGGTTCTGGAAACCGCGCCCCGGGAGTAATTACCGCGACTTCTCCACACCCCGCCTTTGGCAGTGGCCTGTGATTACGCAGCGGGAACAGTAGGGGCTGGTGGGGCGGCAGAGCCGCTGGCCGTAGAGTACCAGCAGCGCGTTGATTCCCTTCCAGTGTTTTTTCGGCAGAATACGCCGCAGCTCCATTTCCGTTTCTTCAGGTGTTGATGTTTCAATCCAGCGCGCCCGGTTGCATATCCGGTGCACATGAACATCGACACAAATGCCGTCCATATCAAAAGCTTCGATCAAAACAAGGTTGGCGGTTTTCCTTCCCACGCCGGGCAGAGCCAAAAGCTCGTCCATGTCCGCCGGAACTTTTCCCCCGTATTGTTCGATAAGTATGGCGGCAATCTTTGTTAAACTGGCCGCCTTGGTCCGGTAAAATCCCGCCGGATAGGCCAGCTTCGCCGTTTCTTCTTCACCGAGCGCCAGGAGCGCCCGGGGTGTCTTTGCTTTTTTCAAAAGCCGCTGTGATGCCGCCAGCGTTACCTCGTCTTTGGTGCGCAGGCTTAAAATCGTGGAGACCAGCACAGACCAGGGATCACGCTGATAATGTTCCGCCACGGTGGTCACCGAGGGGCTGTTTTCATCATCCTGTAAATTTTTCCGCCATTTTTCCAGGGCCTTTACAATGCCGTCCCAATCCGGCCCATCACTTTTATTTTCAGTTTTCATTTTTCTCCAATAAACACACGGCTAAAGCTTCCACTGCAAGGCCTTCTCCCACGGGCCCCAGGCCTTCACCGGTTTTGCCTTTTACAAAAACGGCGTTAAGCTCAACATCCAGCACCGCCGCCAGGGCTTCACGGATCTTTTCCCGCCGGGGCAAAATCTTGGGCTCCTCACAAGAGACCACGCAGTCAATATTGATAAGCCGCCAGCCTGCTTTTTTTACCCTGTCGGCGCAGAGGGCCAGCAGTTTCATGGAGTCGGCGTCTTTCCATTGGGCATCGGTGGGGGGAAAAAGTTCGCCGATGTCGCCCAAAGCGGCGGCCCCCAAAAGGGCGTCCATCACCGCATGGGCCAGCACATCCCCGTCGGAATGGCCCAGCTCGCCTTTGGGCGAAGGCAGCTCCACCCCCGCCAGAACAAAACGCCGCCTTTCGGCCAGGCGGTGCAGGTCCCGGCCCATCCCAATGCGGATCACGAAATATCCCCGGGGAAGGTGATCTTGCGGTTAGCCTGGGAGCCGGGAATCACCGCCACGGGACCCATAAATTCCCCCCACACTTCCGTATCATCGGTATAATCAATGCTATCGTTAATTTCCCGCTCCGCCGCCATCTCGTGGGCCCGCAAAATCGCCGGAAAGGCAAAACCCTGGGGCGTCTGAGCCGTCCCCACCTGGGCCCGCTTCAGGTGCCGTCTCACAAAACCCTTTTCATCAAGCTCTTTCGGCGTTTCCACCAGCGGCAGCACCGGTGTTACCGCCCCAAAACGCAGCGCCGCATCAATGGTCCTCTCGATAAGATCAGCATCAACCCAAGGCCGGGCGCCGTCGTGGATAAGCACACAGGAAGGATTGTAAGTGGATAAAAAAGAAAGGGCGTTATGGACTGAAACCCGGCGGGTAGGCCCCCCGGGCACAAAAAAGAGCGGTTTTTCCGCAGCGGCTGACAACAGTTCCGGGGGCAGACATTCCCGAACCAGCCGTTCATCCTCATCTCCCGGCGGTATCACAATCACCAAAAGGCGTATTCTTGTCCGGGCCGCAAAAGCTTTTACCGCTGCCCCCAGCACCGTCAAGCCCGGTTCCAACAACAGGTACTCTTTTTTAAGCCCCCCCATGCGGCGGGAAGAACCGGCCGCACAAATCACCGCCGCCGCCTGGCCCTTCATACGACTCCTACCGGGACTCCAGCCGGGTAAAAATCAGATTTTCCACCTCGTCCCTGGGTTTGTGGAGAGAGTAGGACACCTCGTCCTCCAGCAGCTTCAGCGCCGAATCGTAGAGCTTCCGTTCCAGAATCGGCAGCTCCTTCACCTTGCTCCGGTGATACAGCGACCGCACGATGGAGGCGATATCCGTAATGCTGCCCTTCTTCAATAAATCAAGGTTCATCTGGTACCGCAGCTTCCAGTCCGAAGGAATCGGATCGAACTCTTCGCCGATAAGCTCCAGCGCCCGCTGCGCCTCGTCCTTGGGCACGATAGGCCGTATCCCCAGCTCCTCTGCCTTCTCCACCGGCACCATAATCGTCATGTCCGTTACATCAAGGTAAATTACATAGTAGGGGACCTTTTCATCCTTGAATTTCTTTTCCACCACAGAGGTGATCACCCCAACCCCCTGGCTGGGATACACCACCTTCTGATCGACCTTAAAAGCTCCGGTAATCTTGCTCATTAGTCTTACTATAGCACATAAAAAGAAAAAGAGGAAGAAGGGAAAGAGAAGTTTTTGAATACCTGCCATATAATTGGCCGGGGATTGATTTCCAGGGCTAAAAGAGGCTATGTTAATAAATCAGGAGTATTTAATGCAGAAGGTCCGTCCCCTTAAGACACAGATAATCTTTTTTTTCGCCGTTTTTATGATAGCGCTTTGCGCCATTCTTACGGTGATGGCAATTATGCAGAGTATCAATGTGGCGTCGATCATCTTTGCCGAGCAGGGTTTAGCCATAACCGAATCGGTGCAGAGGGATCTGATCGATCCCGCCGCCTTTGAGAGGATTGCGAAAAACAAGGACCCTGAGGATCCCGCCTACCATTCCATCCAGCAGGCGATGTTGAAAAAACTGAACGAAACCGACGCCCTGTTCCTCTACACCATCGCGCCGGTGGGCGATCCGGCGGTCCATGACTGGCAGTATGTTATTGACGGCAGCGATGTCATCGGGGGCGATGATTTTTCCCCCCTGGGAGTGGCCGTGGACCTATCCAATTACGATAATTCTTTCTGGTCTGCCATTGATACCAAAAGTTCCCAGTATTCCAAGCTGGAAAAAGATACTGAATTCGATATGTGGCTTTTTTCGGTTTTTACCCCAATCCTGAATGCGAACGGGAATGTAATAGGCATCATTGGCTGCGATTTTAACGCCGACAGGCTCATCGCCATTGTTACCCGTCAGATTATCCGGCAGTCCATTCTGGCGCTGCTCTTTGCCGCCGTCGGCGTGGGGGTAATGCTCATCTTTATGCGGATGATCTTCCCCCGGCTGGCAAAGGTTACGGAGATCCTCAAGTCTATTTCCGAAGGCGACGGAGACCTGACCACCCGGATCGCCATCCGGAAGATGGACGAGATCGGTACCATGGCGTCTTACTTCAACCAGACCCTGGATAAAATAAAGGACATGATAGTTCTGGTTAAGGGCGAAGCCGCCAGGCTGGGCAGTATCGGGACCGATCTGGCATCCAACATGACCGAGACCGCCACTGCTATAAACCAGATCACCGCCAATATTCAGAGCATCAAGGGCCAGGCGATAAGCCAATCGGCCTCGGTTACGGAGACCAGCGCCACCATGGAGCAAGTTTCCAATAACATCAACAAACTCAATGAACACGTTGAGGAACAGACCGCCAGCGTGTCCCGCTCCTCTTCCGCCATTGAAGAAATGCTCGCCAATATTCAGTCGGTCACAGGAACATTGATAAAAAATGCCGAAAATGTGCGGGAACTGACCGCCGCTTCCGAAGTGGGCCGCAGCGGTTTGCAGGGTGTTTCCGCCGACATCCGGGAAATAGCCCGGGAATCCGAGGGCCTCCTGGAGATCAACTCGGTGATTAAGAATATCGCCAGCCAGACTAATCTATTGAGCATGAACGCCGCCATTGAGGCCGCCCACGCCGGGGAAGCGGGCAGGGGCTTTGCGGTGGTCGCCGACGAGATCCGCAAGCTGGCGGAAAATTCCAGCGGACAGTCCAAGATCATCTCCGGGGTTTTGAAAAAGATCAAGGAAGCCATCGACAAGATCACCAAATCCACCAATTCGGTATTGGATAAATTCCAGGCCATTGACGGCAGTGTCCGGACGGTTTCCGATCAGGAGGAGAATATCCGCAATGCCATGGAAGAACAGGGTGAAGGAAGCAAACAGATTCTTGACGCTATCGCCAAGCTGAACGAAATAACCCAAATGGTCAAACAGGGATCCCAGGAGATGCTCGAGGGCAGCCGGGAAGTTATCAACGAAAGCAAAAACCTGGAAAAAGTGACGGCGGAAATTACCAATGGCGTTACCGAAATGGCCGGCGGCGCGGATCAGATCACCATCGCTGTAAACCGGGTCAACGAGATAAGCCGGGAAAACAAGGACGGTATCGACAATCTGACCCGGGAAATGTCAAAGTTCAAGGTGGAGTGAGCTTAATACATCAAGGGTTAAACCAGGCCACCCCCGGCAGCGGTTTCAAAATTTTGAAGTTGATGTACTTGAAGGGGTGAATGTCCAGAGCGTTAGGGTACCAGCCCCCGAGCTCGTCGGTATCAACAATGTTAAGGGCGGGACTGTAGGAAATGGGCAACACCGAGCCCCGGTTGAGGAGCAGTGTTTCCGCCTCCGCCAAGGTTTCCAGACGCCGTCCTCCTTCTTCGCCCATGGATTTATCCATCAGGTTTTCATAATCGTCATCGCTGTGCCGGGCGGTATTCAAATTGGAATCCCGGCGCCACATTTGCAGAAATGTATAAGGATCGGCGAAATCGCCGATCCAGGTTGAGGATCCCACGGCGTAATCGTTCCGCTTGAGGGACTGAAAATATTGGCCGTCGGGAACAATGTCAATTTTTACAGGAATGCCCAGCTTGTTTTTCCAGGCATTGGCCATGAGGCTGCCCACCCGGGCCGATTCCCGGGAAGGAGTCAACAGGATAACCAGATCCGGCAGGCCCCTGCCCCCGGGGTAACCGGCTTCCACCAGAAGGCGCTCCGCCTCCGCTATGTCGGTAAGGTATACACCGTCAATCTTCGGATAATTCTGGATGGGCAGTATGAGGGTTTTTGCGGGAAGGTACATTCCCTCGCGGATCTCTTCCCAGGGCAATGCCAGAGAAAGCGCCCGGCGGATCCGGTGATCATCCCAGGGTTTTTCGGCGGAGCGGATAAAATAATAATGGGTGGCAAACATTTCGTTCAGCGTTATGCCCGATCGGTCGGTCAATGCATCAATATTTACATCGCCGGAGATCCACCGGGCCTCGCCGGAATTCCACAGGGCCGACGCTTCATCGCCATCATCGGCAAAGGCAAGAATAATTTTTTTTAATGATATAGATCCCGCATCCCAATAACGTTCATTTTTATTCAGCACAATGCGATCATCCGGGGATCCCGTGCTGCGTTCCGCCATATAAAAAGGGCCGTTGGAAATAATCGGGATTTCCGACCAGTCTTCCTCATTCAGCATGGAAGGATGAATGGGGCTGAAAGAATGGTGACAAAGCATACTGCGGAAAAACGGCGCTGGCGAGCTGAGCCGCACGATCAATGTTTTTTCATTGGGCGCTTCAATGCCCACGGAGGCAGGATCTTTTATGATACCCAAACGATAATCCCGGGCCCCTTCGATAACATCAAAAAGGGATGAATAGGGCGCGTCTTTTGCGGGGTCCAGGAGGGATATCCAGGCAGCCCGAAAATCTTCCGCCCGCACCGGATCGCCGTTTTGGAATTTGGCATTATCCCGCAGGGTAAAAGTCCAGAGCATTTTATCATCGGAAATTTCCCAGTTCCTTGCCAGCGCCGGAAGAGGTTCCATGGTAAAAGGGTGATAGGAAAAAAGCCCCTCGTAAAGAGCGGTAAAAATCTGGGCCTCGCTGGCTATATAGGATTTTCGAAAATCAAATTCAATGTCGCTGCGGGAAAATACCGTGGTAAGTTCATCCCTTACCGCCGCCCGGGGCCTTGTCTTCGCGTAATCCGGTTCTTCTTCCTCCGCAAATAATACACCGGGGAAAACTTGAAGCGCCGCCAACAGGCCCCAAAAAATAAATCCTTTTCGCATCTGCATTATAGTATTCCTTTAGGTACCGGACACACCGATTCCCAGCTTCTTCAACTGTTCTTCCTCTTCTTTTTGCGCGCTGTATTCATGGCGTTTCTGATTTGCCCGGACGATGGCGTTTTTCAGTGTAGCCAGTTCCGGTTTTACTCCCTTTACTTTCCCCCGGTCTTCTCCGGTGATTTCCCGTTTGAAAAAATCGTCCAGAGCGTTCAGTATCTTGTGCATAGTCTGAATTTCCCGGATTGCCTTTTCCAGAAACGCCATAAGCTGGTCATCTGCCATGGATTCAAGTTTTGCCTGGGCCGCCCCCCGGCCCGACAACGACGACAGGGATCTGATTTTACGATCCATATCGGTCCGGAAAACCTGATAGTCAAGTTTTTCCCGAACCGTGGAGCCCTTCACCGGATCGACATAGCTGATTTCGTATATCACCGGGTCCGGGTCCTGGTTCAGCATCTGTTTGAAAACCTTCTTGACTTTTTCCCAGAACCCGTTCTTCCGGTTTGCGAAAAGCGCCGCGTTTTCGTCGAGTTTCCCCGCCGTTTCGGTTAAGGTGGTCCCGGTGGAACTAAGCCCCTGAACGCCCTCCATCAGGAAAATTTTGAAGGACACCGCTTTTTTGACGGCCTTGGGTTTATCCGCCACCTGCAGTTTTTTCAACACGGCTTCACGGAGGGCCGGGCCGTCTTTGGGCGAATCCTCCCGGATAATTTCTTCGATCAAGTCGGGGTAGAAGGGCTTGCCCGGCAGAGCGGCGGGGAATTTTTTCTTTATCAGGGCCACTTGGGAGGCCTCGTTGGCGGGCATCAGCGAAGTGATGGCGATCCGGACCTCCATCTTGTAATGTTCCCGGAGAAAGTCGGACAAACCCTTGAGCGAAGTCATAATGGCCCCGGTGGATTTGTTCAGATTCAGGGTCGATTCACTGATAAGGCTTAAAGTCAGGGGATCCGTGCCGATTTTGGCCTCATTGGTCATTTCCGCCACTGCCTTGGTGGTGGCCAGCGGCACATCCGGGGTTAAATGGACCCAATCTATGTATTTTACCAGGCTAACAATCTTCTTGATCCGCTCCAAATTGAGGAATTCCACGCTAAATTGATAGAAATTCACCAGAAAGTCCAGTTGATTATCGTATTCCGAGAGCCGTATGGTGAGTTTTTCCACCCGTTCGGCCTCGGTAAAGGCGCTTGCATCGGGAATTTGTATCTCCCCCATCTTGGTTTCCTGCTTGTAGGGGTCTTCGTTGATGTATTTTTTCTTGAGGTATATCTTGTAAAGCGCAGAAAAAGCCGACTGAAAAATACGGCACTCATCCTTCAGCCTGGGTAAATCGGTACTTTCAAGGGAGTCCCTCCGGGCCTGAACGGCATCGGAAAGCACCCTCACGAAATCGTTATTATTATCCATAATTGTTCAATTATGCTATAAAAATGCAACTTAGGCAATGTTAATTGGAGAGGGGCTCCTTTTTGCCATTCCATTAGATCAGTCTCCGGGCGGAGAGCAAAAGCCCGCCCGCCCGCGGGCCGGGCTGGCAAAAAAAGCTGGTGGAGTCCACCTACGCAGCCCTTGTTTGGTGCGCGTTTTAGGCCTTTGTTGACGGGAATGATGGAAGATTGCGGGGGATTTATTCGGGTAATGGCGGGTCAGGGGCAAATGGTCTGCTTCGGTGGGGAATTCCAGATCATTTTTGCCAGCCCGGCCCGCGGGCGGGCGGGCTTTTGCTCTCCGCCCAACACTGTTGGGAGGCTAAAGTTGTGCCTGGCACCGTTTTATGTTGCTTTTTTTGTGAAGGTTGGCCATTAGCTTAATCTGCTGTATGATACATTCCTTAAAAAGCGGGTCAAGTTCTTTAATAATCCCCATAAGTTCTTCCAACTCCACATCGGGCCGGGTTTCGATAAACATTTCCCCCTTGCCCGTGATGAGCCATTCCTTATTGACCTTGTATTTATTACAAATTAACTCGTATACCCGCTCGTTAGGGTTTCTGGTACCCGCTTCTATCTTTACGTAAAAACTATAGGACAGGTAGATACTCTCGCAAAAGTTTTTTTGGGATATATTTAAGGCTTTTCTAACCGCCTTAATACGCTCATTGATAGAAGAAACCGCCATATAACCCTCTGTGTTCTAATAATAGCGCACAGAGTCCCCAAAAGCAAGAAAAGAGAGCTTGACATACCCCTTAGTGGTATATATAATAATCACTTAGGGGACTAATAATGAAGGATAAGGCAAGGCGGGTGGGGGCCGAGGGGGAATCTTACGATTATTGTAAGGATTTTAAGATTTTAACCGTTGAGGAAAAGCGGGGAATACTGAAAAACGCTAAAGACCTTTTGAGACTACAAAAAGAAAACATCCCGCTTGCCGATGCCCCCCTGCTTTGTTTTTATGGAAACGGAAAGGCAAGAGAAGTGAGAGAACCAAAATAGAAACTAAATAAAAAGCATTTTTTTTAAGGAGGACTCTATGAAAAAGAGCCTATTTTTTTGTGCCCGTATGCTTATCGTACTGGCAGTATTTTCATTTATCGGCTGTCCTCAGCCGATCGGGCAGAGAACTCTCATTCCCCCAGGGAAGGGTGTCGTCCGTATCGATACGGGAACCGGCGCGGCCCTGACCGCCATGCCGGCGGCAGCGTTCGACCACTACGAATACTGGTTTTCCAAAAACGGAGCGGCGGCACTGAAGCTAAACCCCTCGGAGGGGATATTCGAGCTTGAACCGGGGACCTGGACCGTAACGGTGAAAGCCTTTGCCGGAACCGGGACCGATACCCTGGCAGCGGAGGGGACCAGCGAGGCCTTTGCCATAAGCGCCGGGGAGGATGCGGGGACCATTTCCGTTACCATCCACCCGGTGGTCAGCGAAGGATACGGAACCCTGAGCTATACCCTGACCTATCCGTCGGGGATAACCGTGGAATCCTTTACCCTGACCCTACTGGCCGGGGACAGCCCCATCGACCTGTTAAGCGGTTCCCCTGAGGCGGGAACGGACCCCAAAACCCGGAGCGGCACAAAGGCTGATATTCCCGCCGGCTACTATGAAGCCCGGGCGGTATTGAAAAAAGGCACGGTTACCGGCGGAAAATCCGAGGTGGTGCATATCTATAAGAACATGAGCACTCCCCTGGAATGGGTTTTTACCGAAGATAACTGGGTAACTCTGCGGTCCCTGCTGGACGGTTTGGGCGCATCCGGCGGAACTCTGACCCTGGAGGCGGACTATACCCTTGACCCCTACACCATTGGGGCGGGAAAGACCATTACCTTGCAAGGGGATAGTGTGGAGCGGACCGTTACTCTGACCGGCAACGGCAGACTCTTTACCGTGCAAAGCGGCGGCAAGCTGATTCTGGGAAACAAGATTACCCTCAAGGGCCATGATGAGAACACCAATTCCCTAGTGTATGTTACCGGGAGCAGCAGTGCCCTGACCATGAACGGTGGCTCAAAGATAACGGGTAATATCAATTCCTCCTCCCACAGCGGCGGCGGGGTGTTTGTCATTAGCGGTGGAACCTTCACCATGGCCGGGGGTGAAATCTCCG
The DNA here is from genome assembly GCA_025997615.1 of Spirochaetia bacterium. Taxonomy (GTDB): domain Bacteria; phylum Spirochaetota; class Spirochaetia; order Treponematales; family Breznakiellaceae; genus BNUV01. Next base: position 3,099 of record BNUV01000079.1, on the reverse strand, counting down.
GCAACACCTCCTCCTCCTCCTACAGCGGCGGCGGGGTGTTTGTCATTAGCGGTGGAACCTTCACCATGGCCGGGGGTGAAATCTCCGGCAATACCTCCAACACCGGCAAGTCCCTCTATAAATACAGCGATGGAACCGTCGTATACGGCGGCACGGAACGGCGGCCCCTTATTGCAGGGAACCAGTCCGCCAATTTATACACCGACGACGACCTGTACGGGGCAGTGTATGATGATACGTCTCCGCTACGGACCATGCTGGACAACCTGGGCCCCTCCGGCGGGACATTGACGTTGAATGGAGATTATACTCTTGCCCCTTACATCATTGGTGCGGGAAAGACCATTACCCTGCAAGGCGACGGCACGGAGCAGACCATTACCTTGACCGGCTCCGGCAATCTCTTTAGGGTAGAAAGCGGCGGCAAGCTGATTCTGGGGAACAACATTACCCTCAATGGCCACAATGCGAACAACCAGCCACTGGTGTATGTTACCGGGAACAACAGTGCCCTGACCATGAACGCCGGCTCAAAGATAACAGGCAATACTGCTTCCTCCTACGGAGGCGGGGTGAATGTCGATCGCTACGGGATCTTCACCATGGCCGGGGGCGAAATCTCCGGAAATACCTCCTCCAACGGCGGCGGGGTGTATAACTACGGGACCTTCACCATGGCCGAAGGCAAAATCTCCGGAAATACCTCCTCCTCCTACGGCGACGGCGGCGGGGTATTTGCCTTCGGCGGGACCTTCACCATGGCCGGGGGCGAAATCTCCGGCAATACCGCCACCGGCAGGGGCGGCGGGGTGTATGTCTACGTCAACGGTGGGACCTTCATAATGAACGGCGGTGAAATCTCCGGCAATACCGCCCCCACCGGCAAGGCCCTCTATAAAAGCGACAGCGGAACTGCCATATACGGCGGCACGGAACAGCGGCCCCTCATCGCGGGGGATCAGTCCACTACGCTATACACCGACGACGACCTGTACGGGGCGATATTTAACACCCCGGGAACTGTCGGAACATTGGGCCTTACCATCAACGCCTGGGTCAATGATGACGGAAGCCTTATCACCAGTGCGGGAAACACCACCATTTCCAGGGGCGCAGGAAACAGCCTGACCGTTCAGGCGGCAACGGGGCTTACGGGCATCCAGTGGTCGCTGAACGGCGGGAATATTCCGGCGCCGGAAGGCACGGCCCAGGCTATCACCCTGAACGCGGTTGATTATCAAGCGAGGACCTATAACCTGGGTCTGCGGGTAAGCAAGGGCGGGGTCCCCTACTCGGCGGAGATTGCCGTTACCGTAACCAATTAAAAGTTAGGAGGGAGAGGCCAGGAGGGAAGTTTTACTTCTTTCCTCCCCTCTCCTTCCCCCCTGGCACGCCAGGAACTCTCCCCCACCCTCCGCCCCGGCAATACATAATTCCCCCCCAGCAATTCAAAGTATCACCTGTCTTCTTCCTACCATTCTGTGTTACATCTGCCACTGGCATGGCGGGGAGCGGGTCCGGGCTGGCAAAAACATTTCTGGAATTCCTCACCGTAGCAGACCATTTGCCAAGCTGCCCGGAGGGCAGCACACCACCATTACCCAAATAATCCCCCGCAATCTTCCATCACTCCCGTCAACAAAGGCCTGAAACGTGCACCTAACAAGGGCTGCGTAGGTGAATTCTACAGGCGTTTTTGCCAGCCCGGACCCGCTCCCCGCCCGGAGACTGAGCTTGATGAGGCTGAGCTTGATGAGACTGCATGAGCTTGATGAGGGATACTTTTGTATCATATCATAGCAATAAAAGGAGCCATCCATTGCCGATTCGTATGTCAGTTCGTACCCGGACTTTTTTAGCCATTGTCGTCACGGCAGTGTCTATTATTGCCTTTGCCATTATTTCGGGCATCTTTTCCGTGGAAAGCAATATACAGCGGGCGGTAGAAGACGATATGACCGTGGTGGCCAACATGGCGGATCGTTTCCTTTCCACTGAGATTAACCTGTTAAAGTCCTATGCGGCCACCGTGTCCATTTCTCTGCAGGATGCGGAAGAAGGGGCCTTTCACCAGGTGCTGGAGCAACAGGCGGCGGCCTACCCTGATTTCCTGGGGCTGATGGTGTTTGACCGTGAAAAGGGTCTGGTGGATGCGGTGGGCACTTCGCCGCCGCCGTCCGAAGCTTTGAACCGCGAATATATTCAAAGGGCCTTTGCCGGGGAGATGGCGTTTTCCAGCACGGAGAAAACTCCCGATGGGCAGGTCTTCATATATCTTGCCGTACCCTTGGGAGAGCCCCGGGGAGGACCCCGGGGAGAACAGGTTTTAACCGCCGCCCTTTCCGGAATGCACTTCAGCAATCTGGTTTCCGATTTTAAGATATGGGAAACCGGAAATATTTTTATTGATGATTCAAGCGGCAGGATCATCGCCAATGTTCGGCCCGAATGGGTGATGAGCCAGGTCAACTTTATGGAACTGGCAAAGGTTGACCCCTCCTATGCCGCTTTAGGCGCCACGGTGGAAAAGGTGATCTCAGGCGCCCCGGGGATCGCCCGTTTTTCCATTAATGATGTTCCCCGGATCTGCGCATACCGGCCTATCACCGGCGCAAAAATCGACTGGTTCGTGGGGGTAATCGCCCCGCTGCCCGAAAGCGCCGTCAGCGATGTGCATACGGTGCTGGCCATGGTGGGCATAGTAAGTGTGGCGCTCAGCTTTATCGCCGCATTGATCGCCGCTGGTTTTATCGCCAAACCTTTTGCAGAGGCAGCGGCCCTGAAAGAAGCGGCGGAAGATGCGTCCCGGGCAAAAAGTAAATTCCTGGCCAACATGAGCCACGAAATGCGGACGCCCCTCAACGCCGTCATCGGCCTTTCCGAATTAACGTTAGACGGGGAACTGGACGGCGAAGATCGGGAAAATATCGAAAAAATTTACAATTCGGGGATGAATCTTTTGGGAATCGTCAACGACATTCTTGATATTTCAAAAATTGAATCGGGGAAAATGGAACTCGTGCCCATTGAATACGATGTGCCCAGCCTTATCAACGATACGGTTACGCTTAACATAATCAGGGCCGGCAGCAAGCCGGT
>BNUV01000078.1 GCA_025997615.1 Spirochaetia bacterium | reverse complement strand
TAGACTTTTACGTTCAACCCAAACAGACCAGAAGCGAAGTACCAGACGAAAACAATTCAAGGCGGCGCTCAATCAAGATTTCCTTCATGACGTTTTATTTGGCAAATGTTAAATGCTTTTGCCCTGCTATCGAACAGTATTGACAAAATATAATAAAATGAATAATATAATATGGGGTGAATTATGAATGCATTAATATGGACGGTACTGGGGACAGGTTTTATATTCCTCATGACTTGTTTGGGGTCTTCTATTGTGTTCTTTTTTAGAAAAGAAGTAAATAAAAACATACAAACAATATTTCTGGGTTTTGCCGCGGGAATTATGATCTCAGCGGCCGTATTCGGATTACTTGTTCCCGCAATAGAACAATCAGAAGCAAATGGCTTTATTGCCTGGGTTCCGGCGGCAATAGGATTTGTTTTGGGCATTCTTTTTCTTTTGGTTATTGATAAACTTATTCCGCATTTACACCCCGGAACAAACACAAAAGAAGGGCCCTCAACATCAATGAAAAGAACAACGCTTCTTGTATCAGCGGTAACAATACATAATATACCGGAAGGCATGGCTGTTGGTTTATCATTTGCATTGGCAGCACAAAATCCCGGCGACGGAATGTTGTATAGTGCTGCAATAGCATTAGCGCTTGGTATTGGAATACAGAATTTTCCTGAAGGAGCGGCCGTTTCATTACCGCTTAAACGGGAGGGGATAAAAACAGGTAAATCCTTTTTAATTGGCTGTCTTTCCGGAATAACAGAACCACTATTCGGGATATTAATGGTATTGATTGCAAGTTTTATAGCTCCGATTATGCCTTGGTTACTTGCATTTTCGGCAGGGGCAATGATGTATGTTGTGGTTGAAGAATTAATACCGGAAGCACATTTAGGGGAACATTCTCATTTTGGGACGCTGTCGGTAATGGCAGGATTTGTTATAATGATGATACTTGATGTTGCGTTAGGGTAAATTAGCCCACAGCTTTTTTCAATTCTTCCACCTTATCGGTCTTTTCCCAGGGGAATTCCGCCCGGCCAAAGTGCCCGTAAGCGGCGGTTTTCTGGTAGATGGGCCGCCGGAGGTCCAGGGCCTTGATGATCCCTGCGGGGGAAAGGTCAAAAACCCTGGGCACCGCGTCTTCGATACGCTGTTCGGGAACGACGGCCGTGCCGAAGGTGTCCACCATCACCGACACGGGGAAGGGAACGCCAATGGCATAGGCCAATTCCACCTCGCAGCGGGTCGCCAGCTTGGCCGCCACAATGTTTTTTGCCACATAACGGGCGATGTAGGCCGCGGAACGGTCCACCTTGGTGGGGTCCTTGCCGGAAAAAGCGCCGCCGCCGTGACGGCCCATACCGCCGTAGGTATCCACAATGATTTTGCGCCCCGTGAGTCCCGTGTCGCCAAAGGGGCCGCCCACCACGAACCGGCCCGTGGGATTAACAAAATATTTGGTATTGGCATCCAGAAGCCCCGTGGGCTCCAGAATCGGTTTAATAATCTGATTGATGATGCCGTCTTTGATCTGGGCATGGGAAACATCCGGATCATGCTGATGGGAAACCACCACCGTATCGATACGGATTGGCTTGTGGCCTTCGTACTCAATGGTCACCTGGCTTTTGGCATCGGGCCTGAGCCACTTGATGGTTGAGGAAGCTCCGGTTCTATTTTTCCGCAGTTCCGCAGCCCTGATCAGCACCTTGTGGGCCAGCATGATGGGCAGGGGCATCAGCTCCGCCGTCTCGTCACAGGCGAAACCGAACATCATCCCCTGATCCCCGGCCCCCTGCTGACCCTTGTACTCGTCCAGACCTACGCCGGAAACACCCTGGCTGATATCCGGGGACTGGCTGTGGATCATGTCCAGCACCGCCATGGACTGGAAATCCAGGCCGTAGTCGGGATCGGTGTAGCCTATGTTTTTGGCCACCTCCCGGACTATGCTCTGAAAATCCACAAAGGTGCTCGTGGTAATTTCCCCGCCTACTAGAACCATGGCCGTGGACGCATAGGTTTCGCAAGCCACCCGGCTTTGAGGATCATCCCTGATGCAAGCATCCAGAATGGCATCCGAAACCTGGTCGCAAAGCTTATCGGGGTGCCCCTCCCCCACCGATTCCGAAGTGAAAAAATAGCGGCGTAGAGCCATGGTTTGAGTCTCCTTAAAGTGAATCGGCCAGAGCGATCAGGTTAAGCTCTATTGAGGCGGATCGGAGGTTGTTTTTCCGGTTGTAAATCAACGCAACATCCTTCAGGAAAGCCTTAATTGCGGCCCGGGCCTCGGGATTGTCCAAATTCCTCTTCAGATCGGGAACCGTCAATTGCATCCCAATATCGATCATATCCGGATCGGGTACGGGGGTGTCGGAAGCCATGACGATCAGGGGGAAAAAATACCCGTAGTTGTTGGCGCTGCCGTAATAGGTGTTGGCGATCCGGGAAAGGCTATCCCCCCGAATCACGGTGTACGGTGTCGCTCCCTCCAGGATGATTTTGCCCTCATATTGGCTGTAGAGCTTTTCAAAGTCGGCATTGGCATTTTCCTGGGTATATTCCGTCGGTGCCGCGGGGGGAGCTTCCGGCTCAGCAGGGGGGGCCGATTTACAGGCCAATACCAAAACCATAGAAACCGTCAGTAAACCAAATAACGTCTTTTTCATGTTCATTCTCCTTAAAATTTAGATGCTTAAATTGTAGTACCAAATTCCATAACTGTAAAGACCACCCCGTCCCTGTCCCGGAGGACCACCGTAACGGTCTTTTCGTCAAGGCGGCGGAAACAGGGGCTTAGGGTGTCGCCGGGCAGGGCGGCTTTCCGGTATTCAACCCGGAGGCGGCGGACCTGAAAGCCCCCGGGGAGATAAGAAGTGGCGTTCTGGAGCAGATCCACCGCCTGTCCTATTTTCAAGAGGCTGTCCTTTCCCACATGGCAGATACCGATCTGTATTTTGTATTCGTACATTATTTTTTATTCGATGTTCACATTTAAGCCCATGAGCATATCAACGGGCACGGAAAGGATGATCCCCCCCGCCTCGGTGGTGATGCCGTAGTTCTGGCTGACGGCCTGCATGATGGCGGCCTTTTTTTCGCGGGACGTAACCATAAGGATGATCTCCCGCTCGTCCTGCACCGAGACGCCGAAAAATTTCACCGGCCCCTGGTGGGCGATGCCCCGGGCATTGATAATCGTGCCGCCGGAGGCGCCCGCTTCACGGGCCACGGTCATTAATTCGTCGCTGTAGCCCTGATTAACAATGGCCATCACCAAATCGTGTTTAATTTCGTTACTCATTTTTCCCGCTTCCTTTTCCTTTTCATGAAGAATCTGCATCTCGGCTATCTTTTCATTTTTAAGAATACTTTCTTTGAACACCTGCAAAATGGGATTGTTGATTCCCGACAGCGGAACGGTAAAGGCGATCCCCGCACCGGCGCTGCGGCCGATCTTTTTCCTCACCTCTTTGAGAAGCACCGGCGCCAGAATTTCCTGTTCAAGACAGAAAACCACCGCCTTTTCACTGGAACCGACTCCCAGCACATCGAGAATGTCGGAACTGGCGGTCCCCCAGCCCTTGCCGATAAAATGGTAGCGCACGTGTTCCTGCTCAAACACCGAGGAAAGCACTTCGACATCGCCCCAATCTACAATAAAAACCAGTAATTTCAACGCCGGCTGTTTCACACTTTTATCATCATTCACGGGAAGGCTCCTCTCCGAATTCAACGATTTTTCCCGCCTCTTCGGTGCTGATCGCGCCGATGGCTTCAATTTCCTGTTCAGCCTGAAGGACGGAACGTTTCGTTTTCCGGTCGTAGACAAGACCCATAAGCTGGATCACTATTAAGGGCGTCATGGCCACCATGGCGACAATGCCAAAGGCGTCGGTCATCAGGTCCCGGCCCGCCCCTTCGCAGGTTCCCATGGCCAGGGGCAAAAGAAAAGTGGATGTCATGGGGCCAGAACAAACGCCGCCTGAGTCAAAGGCAATACCGGTAAAAATTCTCGGCACAAAAAAAGTCAGTACAAGAGCAAGGGCATAGCCGGGAATTAAAATATACATGATGGGAATGCCCAGAAGAATCCGCGTCATGGTGATGGCCAGAGCCGCCGCCATACCGATTGCCAGGCCCCGCTTCAGCACCTTCGCCGTAATGGCCCCGGAAGAAATTTCTTCCACCTGTTTCGTCAGCACATGAACCGCCGGTTCCGCCGCTACAATGTAGTAGCCTATCAATATACCCAGGGGCACCAGAATCCATTTGAAAGAGCTGGCGGCCAACTGGGATCCCAGAAGCTGGCCCACGGGAATGAAGCCCACGTTCACCCCGGTTAAAAAAACCACGAGCCCTATAAAGGTATAGAGGAATCCTACCATTATACGGGGCAGTTGGTGTTTTTTGTAACGCCGGGAAATTATCTGAAAAATGATAAAAAAGGCCGCCAGGACCCCCAGGGCCATGGCCACATCGCCCACATAACGGGGCATTTCAAGAAGAAAATACTTGACAATTTCCCGGGAATCCGCAGCCTCCACCACCAGAACACTTTCCGGAGCCGTTCCCGACGGCCGGTAGAAAATCCCCAAAAGAAGCACCGCTAAAATGGGCCCCACACTGCAGAGGGCCACCAGGCCGAAGCTGTCGTCCTGGGAATTTTTATCACTGCGGATAGATACGACGCCCACGCCCATGGCCAGAATAAAAGGCACGGTGATGGGGCCGGTGGTAACGCCGCCTGAATCAAAAGCCACGGGGACAAATTCGGCGGGGGCAAAAAAAGCGACCGCAAAGGTGATGAGATAAAAAATCACCAGCAAAATCGAAAGGGGTATCTTGATAAAAGTCCGCAGCACCGCCACCACCAGGAAGAGCCCTACACCAACTGCCACGGTGAGGATCAGTGTCATGGTCGGAATGGAAGGCACCTGTCTTGCCAGCACCTGCAGATCCGGTTCGGCGACGGTGATGATCACCCCCATGATCAGAGTTACGAGGATTATCAGGCCCAGTTTGGCGGAACGGGTCAGTTCTATGCCTATGCCTTCGCCCATGGGGATCATGGCCATGTCCGCCCCCAGGGTAAAAAAGCCCATACCGATGATGAGCATCGCCGCCCCAACCAAAAACATCAGCACCATCCCGGAAGGCATGGGCTGGAACACACTGACAACCAGCACAATCAGGGTGATGGGAAGCACCGACGAGAAAGCTTCCATGATTTTCGCTTTAAGGACTTTATTCATAAAATGTTCATGCCCCGGACCCGGATCGTAAATGGCTGAATGAGACGGGCCTTTCGGCGGGGATAACCTTCAACATACAGCTTTTCCCGGCCTCAAACAAGCCCGTTTTTTCGATCTTGCTGATAATCGTTTCTTCCAGATTCAGCGGGATGATAATATCGCAAAATTCCCGTGAGAGGGACTCCATGGCCTCCTCGGCGCTTTGCCCCTGTTCATGGGCGCGGTAAGAACGCATCTCCAACACATTCAGGGTGGCGCCTCGGGCGCCGTTATCCATGGCAGTCCGCCGGAACAGATCCGCCTCTTCCTCTTCGCCGATAAAGAAAAGGCCCTTCATGGCATTCGTATTGTTTGCGCCTTTCAGCAGGGATTCGATCTTCCGGGATCCCAGCCGCCGCCAATCGCTGGAGCCCCGGACCTCGTCCAAAGCCGCGATGACCTGCTCCATGGAAGCCGCATGGACCCGCTTGCCATGTCTGACCCGGAGGTTCACCACCGGAGCATGAACATAACGCTTGTATATAAAGCCATGGCCCGGAACATCCAGCCGGGCCCGGGGGATCAGGGTTTTTTCCACCAGTTCCGCATCGGACCGGGGAACCAGAAACCAGAGGACCTCCTTTTCCACCGGCACGGTGATCCGTAAAAGGCCCAGCCGGTCCCGGAGGCCCACGCCGGAACCAAAAAACACAATGGGCACGCAGACCCCCAGCTCCAGCACCGCCTGGGAAAGGGTATCCCCCAGCCCCCGGGTTACGGTACAGCAGATCAGGGCATAATCTTCCATAATCTGGGCCTTATCTGTGCCGCAGATACTTTCCAGACGCTCTTCGTCATATTTCAGGGAAGTCCCCCGATACAGAGTTGTGGGATGGGAATAGATGCAGCCCCGCCCTCCCATACGAAGGTCCGTGGCATTGACTATATGGCGCATCACCCCCTGCCCGAATTTCAGGGGCACATTAAAACGGTACACCACGGCCCGGCTTTCTTCCAGTTTTGTCCTGGACCGCAGCCCAAAAAGCCCACGCTTGTCCGTCAGAAACATCTGCTTGGCCTGTTGGACAAAAACCTCCGGCAGGGCCAACTCCCCCAGGGCCTTTTCCATAAGCTCCGTAACGTTCACATCGGCCACGCAGATAATATTGGAAAATTCAGTTTTCACCGGCTCCCCCTATTCCGTAATGGCCCGTTTCGACCGCTGCACATCAATGATTCCCAAAATGAGAATTGCAATGATGGGAATAACGCTGGCCATGGCCACAATACCAAAGGCGCCATCTGCCCGCAGGGAATCAGTCCCCAGCCCCAGCCCCGTGGTGATGATGATGGGCACCGCAATGGGTCCGGTGGCTATCCCCGCCACATCCCAGGCAATGGAGGCAAAATCCTCCCGGGAAACAATTGTCAGGATCAGGGCCAGAATATAACAGGGCGTCAGGAGCCAGGAAAGATGTATGCCCCCGGTGGGCAGCATATTACTGAAAAGCACCCGGGCAAAACCCAAAACCATGCCGATACCGACCCCCACTGCGGCGGTTATCACCAATGTTGACCGTTTAAAGGTCCCCGTGGTCATCTCCTCCACCGTAATTGCCGTAGCGGCCAGGGCCGGTTCGGCGAAAATTGCCAGAAAACCCAGGAAAAACACAAAAACCAACACCGCCAGATAACCCACCACCTCGCCGAATTCGGCAAAAACCGCGCTTTCCACGGGAATGTGGGTATAAACATCACCTGCTAAATCCTGGGGGATGAATTTTTCAGGCTGCGGGCCATCAGCTCCGGGGATCCAGATGTATTTTTCGGAACCGCCTTTCCCCGGAACGGTGAAAAAGGAAGAATCATCGACACCGCGGACCACCATCGTCTTTTCGATACGAAGGGTTTCCCGGTAGGTACGGTTCAGGGAAAGGCCCGTCTGGGAGCTGATGGCGGTAATCCCCCCGGTCATCCCCAAATTCAGGGCAAACATCCCCAGGGCGGCAAAAAGGATCCCCAAAAAGACCACATCCAGATTACGGATCCGGTCCCGGGCTATCAGGGTGATGGCGGCGATCAAAACAAAGGCCAGGGGCAGCACCGCCAGAAGGGCAGCTTTGAAAAATTCCAAAAGGGCCCGGGAAGAAAATACCGAACCCAGGGGCTGCTCCTCTGCCCCGGCTCCCGCCGTTTCGTCAGGAAAGCATAACTTATACTCTGCCTGAGAAAGATTGCCGCTTTTAACCGCCCCCGCCGCCATTTTAACCAGCTCGTCCCCGGAACCTGCCACATAAAGGGCCTTTTCCCGCTGAACAGGCTGGGAAGAAAAGAAGGCCGCCGCATCCGAAGGCCCCGGCACCCGGGGAGAAAGCAGGGCTGCCAGAAGGAGAACCGCCGCCACCGGCAGGGCCGAGGCCAGAGTTACCAGCCCCAGACCGGAGCTATTGGCCCGTTTCCCCCCGGTTTTCGATACTCCCAGCCCCAAAGCCAGTACAATCGGCACCGTTACCGCCCCTGTGGCCGCCCCTCCGGTGTCCCAGGCCAGATTCACCACCGGCCGGAGGATGGAATTTCCATCAAAAACACAACTGGCGATCAACAATAGGGGGATGATAATAAAAACAGGCGGCTTGAAAGGCCAGCCGAACATGAAGCGGTAAACCCCCAGCACCACCGAAAGCCCCACCCCCGTGGCAATGGCCGCAACCAGCCAGGAAGTGCCCCGGTTCAGCAAAAGGTACAGAAGCGGCGCATTCCAGGGCGGAATCACACTGCCCTGCTGCTGGAGAATGGCGATGGCAGGCTCCGCCAGAGTGGCCGTAATGCCCACCACAATAGAAAAAGCCGTTACCCCCGCCACTCCGATTTTGGCGGGAAGCCGCATACCGCACTGTTCGCCCAGGGGCATAACCCCCAGGAAAAGTCCCTCGAGAAAAAAGGAAAGCCCGATAATTGCCGCCGCCACCCCAGCGGCGATGGATACCGCATTCTGGAGAGGCGTTTTAAGTAAAAAAAACTGGGCCGCCACCAGATAAACACTGACCAGCAGTACCGCCCGGAACTGGGGCTGTATTTTAGCAAGAGCATAGGTACCAATCATGGGAAATGATTTATTCAAAGGCAGGACTACCAGACCCTGCCGTCGCGGGAAGGCACGATTCTTTATTTTTCCCAAAAATAGCCCCCTCTTTTGAATAAGAATACAGGTTAAACGTAGTGTATTTGATCGTTAATGTCTATATCGAGGGTAATCTCACATGAAGCGCATAGTATCGGTTTTAGTTTTTTTCTTTGGGGTATCTGTTATATATGCGCAGACCGCCGAAACTACAGCGCCGCAGCTTGACGGTATCATCAAAAATATTGCCGCGGATTTGAACAAGCGGCTGGACGCGGAGGGGGCGCAAAAGGCCGCAGTACGTCAGTTCGCCTTTCAGGACGGGCTGTCCTCCCTTGGTTCGTACTGGAGTACCCAGCTTATCCAGGAGCTGGCGGCAATTCCGAATCGTTCATGGACATTGCTTTCCGGCCCTGCCCTTGATACCGACTGGACGATCTCCGGCGAAATTGTGGAGATAGTCAACACGGTCCGGGTGTATACCAGGCTTATCCGCTCAAGGGATAGATCTATCATCGCCAGTATACAGTTCGATTTTAGCCGGGACCCATTCATTGCCAAACTGCTTGCCGATGGCGGCAGATGAGGTTATAACCGCGAAGATACTCCCCTGCCCATTTTTCCCATTTTTCTCCCATTTTTCTCTTGACAAACATCAAATACGATAGTATGTTGTTTATATCATTTGAATGATTGTTCAAGTGTTCAAGTAAAGGGGATTTTATGGGAACAGCGCAAAAATTTGCGATGCAGAAAATTACGGTTTTTCATCAAAAACAGGTGGATGAGGCGGCGGAAATGCTGCCTCCCCAGCGGGAACTCAACGATTTGGGGGAATTTTTCAAGGTTTTGACCGATCCGACCCGGCTCAAGATTCTTTATGCCCTGGGGCCGGGGGAACTTTGTGTGTTTGACCTTTCGGTGAGCACCGGGGCCAGCGTCTCCTCGGTGAGCCACCATTTGTCAAAACTTAAGCAGGTGCGGATGGTAAAAAGCCGCCGGGATGGGCGAATTATCTACTATTCACTTGATGATGACCATGTTCATTCCATTATCCATTTTGCCCGGGACCATTTGGGGGAATAATATGTGCGAAAATGACCATTGCTGTGCCGCGTGTGGTGCAAATTCAGTAAAATCGGCAAAAACGGGTGAAAATGAGGGGGCCCTTATCCGGTTTGGGTCCTACAGCCTACCCCGGCGGAGTGTTTTAACCTTTTTGGGGGCCTTGGCGCTCTGGATCGCCGGACTTGTGGCGACAAAATTCTGTCCCGCCGGGGGATGGGCCCATTTTCTGCCCCTCGCCCCCTTTCTGGCGGCCTGGCTTTTGGCGGGTCTGCCGGTGGTAAAAAACGCCCTCCGGAGTTTCCGCAATTTCCACGGGCTGGACGAAAATTTCCTCATGTCCATTGCCACTATCGGGGCTTTTGTGGTGGGGGAATGGGAAGAAGCCGTGGGGGTGATGATCTTCTATATGATAGGGGAGCTGATCCAGGAGGCGGCGGTGGAAAAGTCGCGGTCGTCGATTAGCGCCCTTTTGGCCCTTAAGCCCGACACGGCCCGGGTTGAAGCCGGCGACGGCTGGATTGAAACGGCGGCATCCGGGGTAATTCCGGGAACTTTGGTGATGGTCCGGCCCGGCGAACGGATCCCCCTGGACGGAATTGTTGTCGAAGGGACCGGATCGGTGGATATGTCCATGCTCACCGGAGAGGCCCGGCCGGTAAGCTGCGCCGCCGGGGACGAGGTGCGCTCGGGTACGGTTTCACTGGACGGCGCCTTGATAGTCCGGACCACGAAAACTGCGGATGATTCTTCCGCCGCCCGGATCATCGCCCTGGTGGAATCTGCCCGTGAGGCCAAGGCAAAGCCGGAACGGTTTATCACCAGTTTTGCCCGCTGGTACACGCCGGCGGTGGTGTTGGCGGCGCTGCTCATCGCGGTGATCCCCCCGGTTTTCATCAGCGGGGCATCTTTCAGCGAATGGTTTTACCGGGCGTTGATCCTGCTGGTTATTTCCTGCCCCTGCGCACTGGTGGTCAGTGTTCCGCTGGGTTATTTTGCCGGTATCGGGGGGATGTCCCGCCGGGGGATTATGGTGAAAGGGGCGGCCCATCTGGATTCGCTGGGAAAAACCAGAAATGTGGCTTTTGATAAAACCGGCACCTTGACCCGGGGGGAATTTTCCATCGCGGCGCTGGAACCGGCGCCGGGCATAACGGAAAAGGATCTGCTGGAAACCGCCATTCTGGCCGAGGCGGAGTCAAATCATCCGATTGCGCAGGCTCTCCGCAAAGGCGGAATTGAACGGGGCCTGGCCGCCGCCGGTAAAAGCCTCCCGGAAAACTACCGGGAAATCGCCGGCCAGGGGCTGGAAATTTCCGCCGGGGGGCAAAATATTTTAGCGGGCAACCGGAAACTGCTGGAATCCCGGGGGGTGCCGCTGCCCGCCGCCACCAATAGTACCGCCCAGATCCTGACGGCGGTGTATATCGCCCGGGACGGCTTCTGTCTGGGGCGTATCCTTATCGGGGATAGTCTCCGGGAAGGCGCCGCCGATGCCGTGAACGAATTGAAATCCCTGGGGATAAAAAACACGGTGATTTTTACCGGCGATACCCGCGGCGCGGCCATGGAAGCTGCGGGACGGCTCGGCCTGAGCGGCGACAGTGTGGCGGCGGAACTGCTCCCCCAGGATAAACTCAGCGAACTGGAAAAACTGACCCAAACCGGCACCACGGTTTTTGTGGGAGACGGCATCAACGACGCTCCGGTATTAGCCCGGGCCGACGTGGGCATCGCCATGGGCTCGGGATCGGATGCGGCGGTGGAGGCGGCGGATATCATCATCATGACCTGCGATCCCCGGCGGGTCCCCGAATCCATAAACAGGGCCCGGCGGACCAGGGTTATCATCGTGGAAAACGTGGTCTTTGCCCTGGCGGCCAAGGGGGTCTTCATCAGCCTGGCGGTGTTAGGCATGGCGAATATGTGGATAGCCATAGCCGCCGATGTGGGGGTGGCCCTGGCGGCGATCATCAATGCCACCAGAGCGTTGAAGTAAGATTATTTGACAAATACCATGGTTCTCTGTATGCTGTGTTATCGTACACGCAAAGGAGCGCCGCGGATCATCGTGACTGTTAAAGAAATCGCTGAACTTGCGGGAGTTTCCATCGGGACCGTTGATCGTGTCTTGTACAAGCGGGGCCGGGTATCGGAAGCTACCAGGGTCAGGATTGAAGCTATAATTAAACAGTATCAGTTTACCCCCAACCCCATAGCGCGCAGGCTTAAGCGAAACCGTTCCTGGCAATTTACCGCCCTCATGCCGCGCCGTGACCAGGATGCGGGATACTGGGGCCAGGCCCTGGCGGGGATTCAGAAGGCAGGAGCGGAGATTGCCCCCCTGGGGGTACAAACGGAGATCATCGAATTTGATCGTTACAGCCAGGATGAATTCCAATCCGCCGCCGCTTCCGTCCTGAAACAGAAGCCGGACGGTCTTATTTTTCCGCCCATCATGCCGGACCGGACCAAATCTTTTGTGGATAAAATCAGACAGGCGGGAATTCCCGTCATCTTTTTTGATGCGGATATGCCCGGTTTTGACCCGCTCTGCGCTATAGGGCAAGATTCCTTTCGGGGCGGCTATCTTGCGGGCCGGCTGATGCATCTCTTTGCAGGAAAGATCAGAGCGCCTGTGGCGATTCTGGACGCTCACGGCGAAGACTACCATATTATCCGGCGAAGGGCCGGGTTTTTGCGTTATGCCGGGGAGCACCGCATCCCCACCCTGGTGCAGGAGTATTCCGGTTATAAAGGAACCGAAATTTCAGTCAGGGAAATCAGCCTTTTTCTGCGGGAAAATCCGGGGCTTACGGGGATCTTTATCACCAATTGTATGGCCCACCGGGCTGCGGAGGCCGCACGGAAGCTTGAAAAATCGCTGGCCTCGAAAACAGAATCGAATACAGGTTTTCACAAAAGCGAAAAACGAAGGTTTGTGCAGGATCTTCTCATCATCGGCTACGATCTTATTCCTAATAACCGCCAGTTTCTCCGGGATGGCCGGATCAACGCTATCATTTCCCAGCGCCCGGAGGACCAGGGCCGGGAAGCCTTGCTGAGCCTGTACCGGTCCATCGTGCTGGAACAGGCAATTCCGGCCAGGATTGAGATACCTTTGGATATCTATTTTAAGGAAAACATCCCTGGGGAGTAAGATTGTAATTTATACGAAAGGCCGCTATGATGAACCTTGCGGAGCAACCAACGATGAATGATATACAGCGGAAAACCCGGAGCATCGGCAGAGCGTTCCATAATATCAATATAGCAATCGGCCTCTCGGTATTGGTTGTTATCATTGCGGTAGTTGTCTTCATCCTCAACGGCATGGCGGATGCCATGTCCAAACAATATGCGCAATTCTACTCCCTTGAAACCGTGGAAAAATTCGATCTGTACCTGGACCGGGAACTGGATCTGGTGGCAAAGATCGCCGGATCAAAAGAACTGGTACAGTGGTTTGCCGACGAACACAATATCGAAGGGAAAACCGCGGCCTACGACAAAATTCAAGATTATGCGGAGGTGATGTACAGCAATGAATTCGCTTTCGGTATAGAAGGTTCCCTCAATATCTACTACGCGGTCACCCAGGAAACCGCGTTTGAGGATTTCGAGCCCGTCGGCGAGCCCCTCGATCCCAATCTGGCCGCCGACAGCTGGTATTTTAACTGCCGTAATCAGCCGTATAACTATGACCTCAATATTGATATTGACAAGAATCTGCACCGAAAACGGCTCTGGATCAATTACAAAGTATTCGACTCAGGCTCAGCGGCTGTACCGGCCGCAGTGATCGGCGAAGTCTGTTCGGGCCTTACCTTCGATCGGGCTATTGATACGCTTTTTGGGCAATTTGACCGGAAAAATGCCCGCAGCATGGTGATTGACCGGCACGGCATCATCCAGCTGGACTCAGAGCAGGTCCAGGGGAGAGATGCTTTTGATCCCCTGATTTTTGAAGAGGAGAACAAGCCCCACATTTACGAGGCCCTTGCCGGTGTGGAGATTGTGCCGGTCATCGATCCTTATATACAAAGCATAAGCGGCTATTTTGATTCCCGCACCGATCCGCAGGTATTCAAATTACAAAACAGCCGGTATCAATATATCGCGATCGCGCCGGTCCTTAACGCGGACTGGTCGGTGGTAACGCTGTATAAATCAGATCCCCTGGTGAACAGTACCGTGCTGGTGCCGCTCTTAATTTCCCTGCTGATCGTCTATGGCCTGTATGTTGTGGTGAATAGTTTTTTTACCCACCAGCTGGCCATCAAACCTCTGAACCTGCTGACCGGGAGCCTGGACAAAATTGAAACTGACCGGGAGCTTATCTACGGCCTTGACCGGAATGATGAATTTGGGAAACTCGCCCGAACCATCCGGGATATCATGACCCGGATCCGCAACGAGGAAGAACGGGGAAGGATCATGATGGAGACTAACCCCGTCGCTTGTACGCTCTGGGACGAAAAAGGCGGTCTTATTGACTGTAATGAGGAGATGCTTAAGCTTTTCAGCATGAATTCCAAAGAAGAATGCCGTGATCATTTCCTGGAACTTTCGCCTGAGCATCAGCCTAACGGAATCCTTTCAAAGGATCAGATACCCAAGCAATTTGAAGAAGTGATGAGGGTGGGAAAAATACGTTTTGAATGGATGCATCAACGGCTTGACGGTACGCCGCTGCCCTGCGAAATTATACTGGTCCGGGTTAAGTATGGGGATGCCTATGTTATCGTCAGCTATAACTGGGATCTGCGGGAGTCCAGGCGGATGGTGGCGGAAATTGGGCATCAAAGCGCACTGACGCGCACGGTAAACGACGTGGCTGTTCTCCTGTCCCGATCTGAAATTGAAAAATTCGATGCGGTCTTGTGGAAATGCATGGATAGGTTGGCCAGGTCCGTGAATGTAGACCGTATGTATATTTTTAAAAACTACACAAAAGACGGGGAGCTGTACTGCACCCAAATCCGCGAATGGTCCGGCGGCGCGGCGCCCCAGCAGGGCAGCGAGATTGTGGTTGATATCTCGTACAGCAAAACCCTGACCACCTTTGAGGATCCGCTTTCCAGAGAACAATGCGTAAAAGGGATATGGTACAATATGTCCCGGGAAGAGCAGAACTGGCTTGCCCCGCAGGGTATCCTTTCGATACTTATCATACCCGTGTTTTTCCAGGACAAGTTCTGGGGTTTTGTGGGATTCGATGACTGCCACCGGGAGCGGGAATTCACCGATGCGGAGGAATCCGCCCTGCGTTCCGGCGGTCTCCTGATTACCAACGCTCTGCTGCGCAACGAGATGACCCAGAACCTCATTGAGGCGCAGGAGGCCGCCCTGGCGGCAAGCCGGGCAAAGAGCGATTTCCTTTCCAATATGAGCCACGAGATACGTACGCCGCTGAACGCCATCATCGGCATGACTTCCATAGGCGGCTCTTCCCCCGACCCGGACCGGAAGGACTATGCCTTTGGGAAAATTGCGGACGCATCCGCGCACCTCCTGGGGGTCATCAACGACATACTGGATATGTCCAAGATCGAGGCGAATAAATTCGATCTTTCCCCCTGCGAGTTCAACTTCGAGAAGATGCTGCAAAAAGTGGCAAATGTGGTGAATTTCCGCGTGGAAGAAAAGGAGCAGACCTTCACGGTGCGGCTGGACAAGGATATTCCCCAGACCCTGGTGGGAGACGACCACCGGCTGGTCCAGGTTATTACGAACCTGCTCAGTAACGCCGTGAAGTTCACTCCGGAGAAGGGAACAATCCGCCTTAATACCCGTTTTATCAAAGAGGAAGAAGGTATCTGTACTATCCAAATTGCAGTAACGGATACGGGGATC
>BNUV01000077.1 GCA_025997615.1 Spirochaetia bacterium | reverse complement strand
TCCAGCACCCGCGAAACCTGGTAGTTGTACCGGTCCCGGAAAAGGTAAAGATTGGCAAAGGTATATTCCGAAACGCCGTCGGGGGTCAGGGAAAGCCGGGGGTGCATCTCGTCCTTTAACTCAAGGGACATGGGGACAAAATCGGGAAAACAGGGAATCGTCATATTCAAAATATATCAAAATATTTATTGCGATACAATACGGGAAAATGTGTCTTTTCAATGATCCGCATATAAGGCATACTACACCTATGAACAGTCCAATTGTTTCCATTACCGATGAAGAGATCACCGCTCTGGTGACACCCCGGTTTTTAAGGTATGTCCGCATTGACACCACCAGCGAGCATCACAGAGAGGATACGCCTTCCACGCCGGGTCAGTGGGAGCTGGCAAAACTGCTGGCGGATGAATTGAAGGATCTGGGGATAAGTTCCGTGGAGCTGACGGATCACTGTTATGTGATCGCCCGCCTTCCGGCCTCGGCGGGAAAGGAGAGCTTCCCCACGGTGGGTTTTTTGGCCCATCTGGATACCGCCAGCGATGTTACGGGCAAGGGGGTGAATCCTCAGCTGGCGGAATGTTACAACGGCGGTGTGATTGATCTTGGCGGCGGCCTGAAGCTCGATCCGGCCCTTGATGCAGGCCTGGCGGCTCACAAGGGAAAGGCCATCATCCATACCGACGGGACTACTCTTTTGGGCGGGGACGACAAGGCGGGGATTGCCGGAATTATGGCGGCCCTGGAATATCTTTTAAAGCATCCGGAAATTGTCCACGGGCCCCTGGAAATTATTTTTTCCCCCGACGAAGAAACCGGTAAAGGGCTGCCGGAATTTCCCCTGGAAACCATCAAATCAAAGGCCTGCTATACCCTGGACGGCGGCCCTCTGGGCGAACTGGAAATTGAATGTTTCAATGCCTGGATTGCCAATGTGCGTTTTCAGGGCAAGGCCATCCATGTGGGGCAGGCCCGGGGGGTGCTGGCCAACGCCGCCCTTATGGCGGGAACCTTTGCGGCCATGCTTCCCCGCTCCGAAAGTCCCGAGGCCACCGACGGCTACTACGGCTACTACTGCCCCATGGTGATTAAAGGCGATCTGGAATCGGCATCCCTGGAAATTTTGATCCGGGATTTTGATCGTCCGGGGGCGGAACGGCGGGTGGAAAATCTGAATCATTTTGCAAAAGCGGTGGAGGCCCAATTTCCCGGCGGAAAAGTAAGGGTGGAGGCCAAACCTCAATACTACAATATGAGGGAAAAAATCGAGGAACATCCCGAAGTGCTGGAGATTCTTAAAACCGCCGCCTCCAATCTGAACATTGAGTTCCGCCTCAAGCCTATCCGGGGAGGCACCGATGGTTCACGGCTCACGGAGCTGGGCATTCCCACCCCCAACATCTTCACCGGGGGACGTAATGCCCACAGCCGCCTTGAATGGGTTTCGGTTTCCGAGATGGCCGCCGCAGCGAAACTGGTAATTGAGCTAATCAGATTGTGGGGGAAAATTTGACAGCCCGAAAGAGAGGGGATATACTGATCCAATGGAAACTCTAATAACCGCCTTCAAAGATATAATAAAAGAGGCAGTGACCAAATCAAAACAATCAACCGTGGTGACCGAGCAAAATGTGTACCAGGTGGGGGCCGATGACATTCTGCCCCTGTTGAGCAAAATAGTGGAAAGCCTGGCGCTGCCCGGTTCCGGCATTGACGGTATGGAACATCTGCAGGACCTTTACGAAAAGGCGGCGGCGGGGAAGTCGTGCCTTCTCCTGCCTGAGCATTACAGTAATCTGGATCTGTCCATCATCGTTTATCTGCTGCAGCAGGCGGGAAACCGGGGGGCCGATATTGCCCGGTCCATCGTGGCTATCGCCGGGATGAAGCTCACCGAGGATAATCCTGCGGTGGCCGCTTTTGCCGGGGCCTATACGCGGATTGTGATTTACCCCAGCCGTTCCCTCATTGGGCTGGACCCCGAAAAAGACCGGGCAGAGATCGTCCGCAGTAACGGCATCAACCGGGCCGCCATGAAGACCCTGAACGAAGTGAAGGTCGGGGGCAAAATTATTCTGGTTTTCCCCTCGGGGACCCGTTACCGGCCCTGGGAACCCAACTCCAAAAAAGGGGTTCGGGAGATAGATTCCTATATTAAATCTTTTGATTATATGTGCCCCGTGGCGCTGAACGGAGAGATTCTCCATGTCCGCCAGGGGGATATGCTGGACGATTCGGTCAGCAAGGATCTGCTGCGGGTTACCGCCGGGCCGGTGATTTCCTGCGCCGACTTCCGGGCAAAGGCCCGTGCCGATGCGGAGGCCGCCGGAATAGAAGATAAAAAACAGGCCGTGGCGGATGCTATCATGAAACAGCTTGAGGAGATGCATAATGCGGCGGAATCGAAACGGTTAAAATTACCGGGGCGATAAAAAAGTAATCTCTAAGGGCAAATAGCCCTTAGGGCTGTTTATTATTTTCACCGTGATGTATTCTGTATTCAATACTTACGTAAGGAGCAAGCCATGTATGATTACCGGAAACTTACTCTGGGAATCGCCCCTACCCGGCGCGATTTTTTTCCCGCCCCCTCTGAAGCCCAAAGAATTAAGGGCAAGATGTTAGAAAGGATTCGGAAAGTTGCCTCCGCAATACCGAATCTGGAAATTTTTGACATTGACTGGCTTAACGAGGAGGGGATGATCTACGACTCAAAGGATGTGGAAAAGGTTGCCCGCTACTTTGAGGAAAAAAAGATCGATGCCCTTTTTATGCCCCACGCCAACTTCGGCCAGGAAGAGCCGGTAGGGCAGTTGGGAAAACGCATGGGGGTGCCCTTCCTTCTCTGGGGTCCCCGGGACGAGGCGCCTCCCGCAGATCCGCGGGCAAACCGGCAGACCGACATTCAGTGCGGCCTCTTTGCCTCCAGCCGGGCCCTGAAACGGTACGGCGTTCCCTTCACCTATATCGAAAATTGCTGGCTGGATTCCCCTGTCTTTGCCGATGAATTTGAACGTTTTATCCGTACCGCCTCGGCAGTTAAGGCTTTCCGCCATTGCCGGGTTGGCCAGTTGAGCGTGCGGCCCCGGCAGTTCCTCAGCGTCAAGATAAACGAGGGCGAATTGATGGAACGGTTCGGCATTGAAGTGGTGCCCATTGAATCCAGCGAGGTGCTGTCTACGATCCGGGAGGAGATAAAAAACAAGGATAACATTCAGCGGATCCTCAAGGAATGGGAATCCGTTCTGGACATGAGCGAAGTTCCGGATGAGCAGAAAACTACCATGGCCGCGGCGGAGGCGGGGATCCTTAAAATAGCGGAGACCTACGACTGCACGGTAATGGCCAGTGAATGTTGGAGTATGTTCGGCCGGAACCTCAACATCCGCTCCTGTTTTGTCTTTGGGGATCTTACCGATCACGGGCTTCCTACCGCCTGCGAAACGGATATCCACGGGGCGATTACCCAGGCGATCGTAACCGGAGCTACCCGGCTTGATCCTCCGGTGTTTTTGGCGGATGTGACCATCCGGCATCCCACCAACGACAATGCCGAGCTGTTCTGGCACTGCGGGCCCTTCCCCAAGTCTCTGGCGCGGGAAGGATCAAAACCATCGGTGCTGCAATGCCACGGTCAATACGAGCTGCGTCATGGTGATATAACCATTTGCCGTTTTGATGCGGACCGGGGAAATTACCAGTTCTTTGTGGGCGAGGGCAAAGGCATAGAGGGGCCGGCTACCAACGGCAACTATGTCTGGGTGGAGGTGGACGATTGGGTTAAGTGGGAAAAGAAACTTATCGATGGTCCCTACATCCATCATACCGTCGGCGCCCATGGGAAATACAAGAAGGCCCTTATTGAAGCCTGCAAATATATGAACGGCGTGCAGCCAGACATAGTATAATTTTAAGGAGTGAACAATGGCATTTGCGTCGGTAAAACAAATACTCCTGGATGCCCAGGAAAAAAACTACGGGGTAGTCGCCTTCGACTGCTTTAACTACGAGAGCATCGCCTGGGCTGTGGAAGCCGCGGAGCTGGAAAACGTTCCTGTCATCATCATGCAGTATCCCGCCACTAAAAAAATCATTCCCTTCACCGCTTTTTCGGCCATCACCAAGGCTGTGGCGGACAGGGTGAAGGTACCGGTGGGGCTGCATCTGGATCACAGTTACGATTTGGACGAGATCAAAGAGGCGCTGGAGGCGGGATTCCCCTCTGTCATGTTCGATGGTTCCAAGCTGTCCTTTGAGGATAACATCAAGTATTGCAAACAGGTGGCGGAAATGGCCAAGGGCTACGGCGCTTCGGTGGAGGCGGAATTGGGCAAAGTGGGAACAGCGGGAAATCTGGAAGACTTCGCCGATTCCAGCAAGTACACCAAGCCGGAAGAGGCCAAAGAATTTGTGGAACGGACGGGGGTAGATTATCTGGCCGTGGCCATTGGGAGCGCTCACGGTTTCTACGTGGCCACCCCCAAGCTGGATCTGCTCCGTCTCCGGGAACTGGATAAGGCGGTCAATGTTCCGCTGGTACTTCATGGCGGCACGGGTATTCCCGACGATCAGCTTTTAGAGGCGGGGCACCTGGGTATTAACAAACTGAACGTGGGCACCGAACTGGACGCTTTCTTTTTCCAGTACACCGCAGAATTGACCAACAATGCGAAAGACAAGCATTATGGCTCTTATACTGTGGCCATGCAGGAAAGGATAGTCGATTACTACCGCAAGAAACTGCACGTGATTGGCGCATAACGAAATAATACCGGGGGACAAAAAATCCCCCGGATTTTTTTATTTTTTCGCAGCCCGTTTCGCACAATGGAGACATGAAGCCGTCCCTTCACCGGAACAACAGGACGGCTGTTTGCCCCGCAGGGTTTTGACTATACGCAGTGTTATAAAAATTGCCGCAAAGGCAATTATGGCGATGATGATAATTATTTCCATATCAAAACCCCAAGAGGGTTCCCACCTGATACACAATACAGCCAATGACCCAGCCGCCGGCTAGCAAAAACGCTATCTCGAACCCCACCCATTTGGCGCCGATTTCCGCCTTCATTGTCGCAAGGGCGGCAAAGCAGGGGGGGATGATTAGGGTGAATAGCATCAGCACCAGGGCGATGAGGGGCCTCATGTGGGCGTCCTGGGAAATGGCGGTTCGCAGGCCCTCGCTCTCTTCGGTTTCTTCGGCGCCGACTTTGTAAAGGATGCCCAGGGTGGAGACGATCACCTCTTTGGCGGCAAAACCGGTGGTGGATGCCACGGCGATTTTCCAGTCAAAACCCAGGGGCCGGAACACGGGCTCGATGAATTTTCCCAGGCGGCCGGCGTAACTTTGCTCCAGGGCGGCGGCATCGGGGTGGGCCTCATCTTCGGTGGCTTGATAGCTGGGGAAACTGGTGATGGCCCAGATCAGAATTGCCGAAGCCAAAATCACCGTACCGGCTTTTTTAACGTATTGCCAGGTTTTTTCCCAGACGTGCCAGAGAACCCCCCTCAATGTCGGCGCACGGTACGGCGGCAGCTCCATCACAAAAGGCGTGGGGTCTCCCCGCAGCACGGTATGTTTCAAAACAAGGGCGGAGATGAGGGAAAGGATCACTCCAATGGCGTATATCAGCATGACTACACTGGCGGCATGATTGGGGAAAAATGCCGCGGCCAAAAGCACATGGACCGGCAGTTTTGCGCCGCAGCTCATGAATGGGGTGATAAGGACGGTGATGATGCGATCCCGGTTACTTTTTAATGTGCGGGAGGCCATGATCGCCGGAACGGAACAGCCGAAACCCAGCATCATGGGGAAGATGGATTGGCCGTGGAGGCCGAAGGTGTGGAGCAGTTTGTCCGTGGCGAAGGCCGCCCTTGACATATAGCCCACGTCTTCCAGAATCGAAAGGAGAAAAAAGAGGATCACGATTAAGGGCACGAAAGAAAACACACCCCCCACGCCGCCTATAATGCCGTCTACCACCAGCGACCGGATAAGGCCTTCGGGAATGACCGATTCAAGAACGCCGCTTAAAAAAGTAAAAAAGATTTCCAGCGCCGCCATGGGGTATTCACCCAAAAGAAAAGTGATTTGGAAAACGCTCCAGAGCGTCAGCACAAAAATTGGCAGGGACAGAAAACGGTTCATGATGATTTTGTCCGCCGCCTCGGTGAAAGAAAAATCGGCCTTTTTGATAATTGTTATAGATTCTTTTACGGCGCCGCGGATATAACCGTAACGCTGTTCGGTAACGATGATTTCCGAATCTTTGCCGAAGTGCTTGTCGATCCAGACCGTGGCTTCACGGGCGGCGGCCTCGATTTCCGCCCCATGGGAATGTTCCTTCAGACGGTGATAGGCATTGGCATCTTTTTCCAGAAGCTTTACCGCAAGCCACCGCTCCGGATATTTCGCCGTAAAAACAGCATCGCCTGAGATCCGTTTTTGGAGCTCTTCCAGCCGCAGTTCCAGCTCTTCCCCGTAACTGACGCTATGGCCTATCCCGGTTTTATTTCCGGCAAGGCCCCCCGCCGTAACGCTATCGATGCAGTCCAGCAGGGCTTCCGTGCCGGAACCTTTGGGCCCCACGGTTTTGACCAGCGGAATGCCCAGCGTTTTTCCCAGATTCACTTCGTCAATGTGGATCCCCCGGGCCTCCGCCTCGTCGCTCATATTAAGAGCGCCGATAACGGGCACCCCCAGCTCCTGAAACTGCAGACAGAGGTAAAGGTTCCGTTCCAGGTTTGTCGAGTCCAGCACATCAACGATAATGTCCGGCTTTTCCTCCAGAATAAAATCCCGGGCCACCACTTCATCCAGTGAATAGGCGGTGAGGCTGTAAGTCCCCGGCAGATCGATAAAGTGATACTGCCGATCACTGCGGACCCGGACACCCTCCCGTTTTTCCACGGTAACACCGGGATAATTTCCCACCTTGTGATGGGCCCCGGTGAGGGCGTTAAAAAGAGTCGTCTTCCCCGAGTTGGGGTTCCCCGCCAGGGCTATCCGCAGGGGTTTTTTCGTATCTATTTTTTCTGATCTTTCCATAATTTCCTCCTTCCGAACCAACTAACTGCGTCGTGCACCGCCGACCAGTCGCCCACCGGTTCAACTTCAATTCCCGCCGCCTCGAAACGCCGGATCAAAATGTCGTAACCCCGGATACGGACCTGCAGCGGCCCCCTGAAAAAGCCCGAACGGACTACAGCCCCTTCGGCCCCGCCGGTAAACCCCATGTCCGCCAGCCGTTTCCCCACTTCCTTTCCCAGGGTAACCTTGACCACCGTGAAAGAGGCCCCCTTGGGAGCATCGGATAAAAGCATGATTCCTCCATTTATTAGTCAAGTATAACATTTTTATAAAAATATAGCAATACCTTTTATTAGTCAAGTATAACATTTTTTCATAAAAAAATGCAATACCTTTACACCAAAAGTTTTTTCCGCTAACATAGTTTAATGAAGAAAATATCACTTACGGGTATTAAACCCACGGGAATTCTCCACATAGGCAATTATTTCGGGGCCATTAAGCCGGCCCTGGAACTGACCCGCGAATACGAGGCCCGGTATTTTATTGCCGATTACCATGCTCTTAATATCATGAAAGATCCAGAAGAACTGGCCGATAGTATCAGGCAGGTAGCCGCGGGCTGGCTTGCCGCCGGGCTTAACCCCAGCCAGGTGATCTTTTACCGCCAGAGCTCCATCCCGGAAACCTTTGAACTTTCCACCATGCTGATGGCCTTTACCTCCAAGGGCCTGATGAACCGGGCCCACGCCTACAAGGCTGCGGTGCAGGCCAATACCGAAAAAAATGCCGATCCCGATGCGGGGGTCAACATGGGCCTTTTTACCTATCCGGTGCTCATGGCGGCGGACATCATCCTTTTTGATTCCGATGTGGTGCCCGTGGGGCGGGATCAGGTCCAGCACGTAGAGATGGCCCAGGACATTGCCCAGGCGGTGAACTTTAACTATAAAAGCGAGATTTTAAGAGTGCCCCAGGCTGCGGTGCAGGATAGCGTGGCGGTGGTGCCCGGCCTCGACGGCCGCAAGATGAGCAAAAGCTACGGCAACGCCATCCCGCTTTTCGCCCCGGAAAAAGAGCTGCGGAAACTTATCATGCGGATAGTTACCAACTCCCAGGCCGTGGAGGAACCCAAGGACCCGGAGGCATCCCAGATTTTTTTGCTCTACAAACTTTTTGCCTCGGCGGAAGAACAGCAGGCGCTGGCGGCCCGTTACCGTGGAGGCGGCATGGGCTGGGGCGAAGCCAAGGAAGAGCTTTTCCGCGCCGCCAACCGGGAGCTTACGCCCCTGCGGCAGCGTTTCGAGGCCTTTATGGCGGAGCCGGAAAAGCTCGACGCCATCCTTAAACAGGGCGCCGAACGGGCTCGCCCCATCGCCGCCGCCACCGTGGCCCGGTTCAGAAAAGCCGCGGGGATTTAAAGTGCCAGGCACCACTTTTCTAAACCGCCTTTTTCATCTATACTATTTTTTCAAGAAAGGGGGAATTTATATGAAGAGAATCAATGTTTTTGGCCTAAGCGCCCTGGTGGTATGTCTGGCGCTGCTGGTAGGTTTAACCGGCTGTGGTAAAAAGTACCGGGATCTCGCGGCGATTCAGAGGAAGGGGGAATTGGTCATGTTTACCGATGCCCGGTGGGCGCCCTTTGAGTATATCGGCGAGGGGGGAAAGGAAGAGGGGGTGGACATCGACCTTGGCCGGGCCATTGCCCAGGATCTGGGGGTAAGTCTGCGGATTATCAACGCCGACTTTGACGGTTTTTCCCTGGCCCTCCAGAATGGCCAGGCGGATATCGCCATCGCCGCCCTGACTATCACCGAAGAACGGAAGGAGTCCCTGGACTTTTCGATTCCCTATACCAATAGCTGTCAATATATCCTCAAGCAGGAGAGCAATACCGCCCTCCGTTCCCTGAACGATTTGGCGGGGCTGCGGGTGGGGGTCCATCTGGGAACCACCGGGGACTTCCTGGTGTCAAACCAGATAAACGACGGGGTGCTTACGGGAACCGGCGCGGAGGTGGTGCAGTACAAGTCCCTCCAGGAGGCGTCCCTGGCCCTGGCGAAGGGGGACCTGGGGGCGGTGGTCTGTGACGACCTCTGGGCGAAGAACCTGGCGGCGGTGGGTAAGGGCCTTACCTGCTTTGAAGCCCGGTTTGCCGACGGTACTATAGAAGAAGAGTTCTACGGTATCGCCCTGGCCAAGGGAAACGCCACTCTGCTTAGGGCGGTCAACGGTTCCCTGCAGAAGCTCCTGGCCGCGGGGGCCGTCAATAAGAGCCTGGAATACCATATTCCCCGCGCCCAGATTGAGTAGGGCAGGAAGCGGCGGGTGGGGTTTTTAGACGACATTATCCGGTACTGTTCGCGGCAGTTTGTCCGTACCTTTATCGATCAGAAGCGGTACCTGCTCTTTCTGGGCGGGTTCCGCAATACCCTGATTATTTCCTTGGCCGCCGCCCTTATCGGTATTGCTATTGGGGTGCTGATAGCCACGGTTAAGGTCTATAATCAGCAGACCGGGCGGTACACGCTGCTGGACAAGGGCTTCGGCGCCTATGTGGCGGTGGTCCGGGGCACCCCCCTGGCGGTGCAGCTCCTGATCATGGCCTATATCATCATCCCCTCCAACAACTACCTGATGATAGCCTGCGTCGCCTTCGGCCTCAATTCCGGGGCCTACGTCTCCGAGGTTATCCGGGCGGGGATTGGGGCGGTGGACCGGGGCCAGATGGAGGCCGCCCTTTCCCTGGGTTTGACCCGGGCTATCGCCATGCGGCGGGTCATCCTGCCCCAGGCGGTAAAGAACATCCTCCCTGCCCTCTGCAACGAGTTCATCGCCATCATCAAAGAAACCTCTATCGTGGGGCTTATCGCCATCGTTGACTTGACCCGGGCTTCGGACATTGTGCGGAGCCGTACCGCGGAGGCCTATTTCCCCCTTCTGTCCATCGCCCTGATATACTTTTTGCTGGTGGCCGGCCTTACCCGGCTTACCGGTCTCCTGGAAAAAAGGCTGGCCCGCAGTGATAGAAGTTAAGGGGCTCCACAAGCGCTTCGGGGAACTCCATGTGCTCCGGGGGATTAGCGAGAAGGTGGAGAAGGGCGAGAAGATTGCCATTGTAGGCCCCTCGGGGTCGGGGAAGAGCACTTTTTTACGGTGCCTTAACCTGCTGGAAACCCCGGACGCCGGGGAAGTCTGGTTCGAGGGGGTGCAGATGAATGCCCCGGGTACGGACATCCCCGCCCTGCGCCGCCGCATGGGCATGGTATTCCAGCACTTTAATCTCTTCCCCAACCTGACCATCCTGGACAATATCACCCTGGCCCCCAGGGAACTGAAGCTGCAAACCACGGATCAGGCGGTACAGAATGCCAGGCGCCTCTTGGAGCGTATAGGCCTTGGGGAAAAGGCGGACACCTATCCGGCCATGCTTTCCGGGGGCCAGAAACAGCGGGTCGCCATTGTGCGCGCCCTGGCCATGAATCCCGACGTAATGCTCTTTGACGAGCCCACCAGCGCCCTGGACCCGGAAATGGTCGGGGAGGTGCTGGACCTTATCCGTGTTTTAGCGGAGGAGGGGATGACCATGCTCATCGTCACCCACGAAATGGGCTTTGCCCGGGAGGTGGCCACCCGGGTCCTCTTTATGGACGAGGGGTCCATCCTGGAGCAGAATCCCCCCCCGGAGTTTTTCGGCAACCCCCAAAGCCCCCGGCTGCAAAGCTTTCTTTCCAAGGTATTATCATAGAGGAGAGTTTGATATGTATAAGAATGTGATAGTCAGAACCCCCTGCCGGGCGGTGACAAATGGTATTAGCTCCCACCCCGAGCTGGGTAAACCGGACTATGACCTGGCGCTGAAACAGCACGCCGCCTATATCCGGGCCATGGAAAGCCTGGGGATTACCGTGCGGGTATTGCCCCCCGATGAAGCCTATCCGGATAGCTGCTTTGTGGAGGACGTGGCGGTCCTCAGCGAGGGGTGCGCGGTGGTTACCAACCCTGGCGCCCGGAGTCGTAACGGAGAAGTGGCGGGGATCATCCCGGTATTAAAGGACTTCTACCCGGAAAAGGACATCCACCGGATTGTATCCCCGGGGACCCTGGAAGGGGGGGACGTAATGCGGATAGAGGACCGCTTTTACGTGGGCATTTCCGCCCGTACGAACCAGGGGGGGATAGACCAATTCGCGGCAATCCTCAAACCCTACGGTTACACGGTGGTCCCCATAGCCCTGGCGGAAGTGCTGCATCTTAAAACCGGGGTTAATTACCTGGCAGATAACCGGCTCCTGGTCTCCGGGGAGTTTATCACCAAGCCGGAGTTCGCCTCCTACAACAAGACCATCATCCCCCCCGGTGAGGATTACGCGGCGAATTGCCTCTGGATTAACGGTACGGTGGTGCTTCCCGCGGGCTTTCCCGCCACCGAGGCCCTGCTCAAACCCTTCGGCTACCCCATCCTGCCGGTGGACACCTCGGAGTTCCGCAAGATTGACGGTGGTCTTAGCTGCCTTTCCCTCAGATTTTAGCGGGGATTTAGCGGCCGTATATGGGGCTACGAAACTACGCTCCACGAAATGTCTTGTGTCTTCTTGCGGTATATCCTGTACCCCATGGGCTCAATAGGTTCTGCTTTATTGCTGTTGTTGATGTCGACCCGGATCTCTTCGTCTCCGGCGCGGCGGGTAAAACTTAAAAGGCCGCTTGAATTTTCGGACCATTCAAAATCGCCCTCGCATAAGGCGCGGCTGTTTTTTCGCAGGGCGATAAGTTTTTTGTACAGGGCCAGCAGTTTTTGCCCTGTTTCGCCGGGGGTGAAATTCATACACCGGCGGGCCAGAATTGCATTTTCACCTTCCATGCCGGTTTCGTCCCCGTAATAAATGGCCGGCATCCCGGGGAAACAAAACTGGAATACAATCGACAGGGTGATTCTCTTTATATCGCCCTTCGCCTCGGTAAACCAGCGGGCGGTGTCGTGGGAACCAAACAGATTGTACATGGCGTATGTCATCGGGTAAGGGTAAGCGGTAAGCCGTGTTGATATTTGATTTTTGAAAGTTTCCAGGTCGATTTCGCCGGACAGAAAAAAGGCGCTGCAGGAGGCGGCAAAGGGATAATTCATCACGCTGTCCATCATATCGCCATCAAGGTACGGAGTTGAATCGTTCCATATTTCCCCGATGATAAGCACTTCGGAATTGACCGACTTAACTTTTTTTCTGAAGTCGCGCCAGAAACCCAAATCAACCTCATTGGCCACATCAAGCCGCCAGCCGTCTATGCCGGTTTTTGTCCAGAATTCCACCACGTCAAGCAGATATTCTTTTACTTCCCGGTTGGCGGTATTGAGTTTTGGCATGTGGGAGGTAAAAGCAAAACGATCGTAGCGGTAAACGCCGTCCACCTGCACCGGAAAACTGCGGATAAAATACCAATCCTTATATTTGGATGCCTCGCCTTTTTCAACGATGTCCTTGAAAGCCGGGAATGTATCGCAGGTATGATTGAACACCGCATCCAGCAAAACCCGTACGCTGTTTTTATGGCACAGATCGAGAAATTCCTTAAAGTCATCCATGGTGCCGAGGCGGGGATCGATGGTTTTGTAATCGCTGGTGTTGTAGCGGTGGGCGGAACCGGAGGCAAAGAGGGGACAAAGATAAAGGGCGTTAACGCCCAATTCTTTGATGTGGGAAAAATTATCGATCATGCCCCGGAGATTTCCGCCCCGGTGATCTCTGACATGGGGCTCGGTTCCCCAGGCCGGGGCGCCTTCAAAAAACGGCTCTGAACGGGCAAAACTGTCGGGGAAAATATGGTAAAATACGGCGCTCTTTGCCCACTGCGGCACACGGATGACATCC
Organism: Spirochaetia bacterium; assembly: GCA_025997615.1. GTDB lineage: Bacteria > Spirochaetota > Spirochaetia > Treponematales > Breznakiellaceae > BNUV01. Next base: position 2,586 of record BNUV01000077.1, on the reverse strand, counting down.
GCATCGTTGATATAGGGCATCTGGAAAGCGCATCTTTCGCAATGCTTATCATCTTTGCAAAAACCGGTTTCATCATAATAAAAAATTTCGCCGTCCTTCCCGGTGAGTTTGAAATAATAGGCAAGCCGTTTGTAGGGCGGTGTCAGCCGGATGCGGTAGTAGCTGAACAATTCATCATCAATAAATTTTTCCATTTTTGTATTTTTCAAAGTTTCCCTGTGGATATATTTATCAAAATGAAAAATCTCCACGGCTTCAATATCTTCCCGCCCGGAGCGAAAAAGGATAAAGACCGTCCCGGGGCTGTCAAAATAGGCATAGCTGCTCCGGGGCCGGTGGTATATTGCATGTTTATTCATGTTACCGATAGATATAGAAGGCCGGTGAAAAAATGTCAAGGGTGAATAGCTCCAAAGATAATTTTCAATTTAGCTTTTTACCGGTTGCCTATCATCCAATCTGTTTATAAAATATTCCCAAGAGGTGTTATATGGCGTTGTTGCAAATTCCGGCTGCCGGCGGGGCGGCGCACGATCTTTTGGCGCTGGGGGCATTAGTCACCCGGCTTGATCCGGGGGTCGTTCCTTTTAGCGAGGCGAATGAGTATCTCCTCCACGTTTCGGGGGGGGAATACAATGTGGCGGCGAATCTTTCAACCTGTTTCCGTCAGCGGACCGCCATTGCCAGCGCTATGGTGAATTATCCCATTGGGCGGCGGATCGAATATGCGGTGCAAAAAGCGGGGATTAGTCCCTATTATCAGCGCTTTGATCATGACGGGGTCCGGGGGCCCAACATGGCCATTGTCTGGAGTGACCGGGGGCAGGGGGTCCGCGCGCCGGTGGTTTTTTACAACCGCTCCAACGAGGCGGCCCAGCGGCTTAAGCCCGGCAGTTTCGACTGGAAGGCAATTTTTGGTGATGAATCTTCCGGAAACCAGCGGGTCCGGTGGTTTCATTCGGGGGGCATTTTTTCCGCCTTGTCGCCCACCACTTCCGATCTGGTGATTGAAGCTATGGAGGCGGCCAAAAAAGCCGGGGCCGTGGTTTCCTTTGATCTTAACTACCGGGCCAAACTCTGGGCCGTGGCTGCCGCCGAACAGGGGTTGACCCCCGCACAGGCCGAAGAGGGCGCCGCAAAAACACTGCGGAGGATCGTCAGCCATGTGGATGTTCTGGTGGGCAACGAGGAGGATCTGCAGAAGGGGCTGGGGCTTAAAGGTCAGGATGTGGAATCATCGCGGTCCGCAGGAAAGCTCGATCCATCGGCATTTTTCGGTATGATCGAAAATGTGGTTGAGGATTTTCCCAACATCAAAGCGGTGGCGACTACCCTCCGCGAAGTTCATTCCACCAACCGCCATTCGTGGAGCGCCGTGCTTTGGTACGACGGCAAATGTTTCGAGGCCCCCCGGACGGAGCTGGATGTCTATGATCGTGTCGGCGGCGGCGATGGTTTTGCCGCGGGCCTTTTCTACGGCCTCCTCTCGGGAAAAAGCCCCGAGGAATCGCTCCGGCTCGGCTGGGCCCACGGCGCCCTCCTCACCAGCACCCCCGGCGATACCTCCATGGTAAGCCTCGAGCAGGTTGAAGCTTTTGCCAAAGGCGGTTCCGCGCGGATTCAGCGCTGAGGCACCCCCAGGGTGAGGCGGTTATTTCAGCATATAGATAACTTCGTCGCCATGGGCGCCTTCCAGTGTCTGTTTGACCGGGTTTACAACCAAATCCATATCCTCAAGGGGGATTGCGCCGAGCAATACTTCTTCGATATCCGGGATCACCACGGCATTGCACACCGTGTTCCGCCCCTGCCATTGTATGAGCACCGGCTCCGTTACCTTGTAAACCTGCTTTGAACCGTCCGCCAGGTAGGAAGGGCGCAATCCTTTTATGGCCAGGCCCAGAGTTTGGCAAACAGCTTCGCTGATAACGAGGCTTCCTGTTCCGGTATCCACCATGGCCCTGACGGTAGTTTTCCGCACCTGCTTTTCGTTGATATAACCCCGCACTACGTTAGTTTGGTCACCGGCATTTATCAAATCAATTTCCGTGTAAGTTAATCCCATATTTGCTCCCTATTACCAGTATACCGCTAAACGCACCATTCCGGCTATTCTTTTTGTCAGACAGCGGGGGCTCTACTCTTCCACCCGCACAAATTGGACGCTTATATTGCGCGGGGCCTCCGGGTAAGGCCGGATAAGCAGCGTAAACCGCGTGTTTCCATGGTCAAACTGGTAGAGGCTGAGGGGGTAAGGCCAATGAATTATAACATAAATTTGGTTGACAAATTGTTAAGCAATGTGCTATGTTGCCTTATGAGGAGTATGTGATAGAAATGAGAAGCCAGGCCGCAAAAGTAAATCATAATTCTTTTTCCCTTTTCTCAATTTTAACTTTCACCTGCCTCCCCGTCCCCACCCCCCCCTCCTCTACCCTTTCAGCCATTCCAACAACCCACTCACTCACCTTCCCATCTACTCTTACCATTATATAATCGATTAAACCTTAATAACACTATAATTATATCACCTTTACATACCCTATATCTCATTCCAAACTCTTCTCTCATGTAATTACAAACGAT
>BNUV01000076.1 GCA_025997615.1 Spirochaetia bacterium | reverse complement strand
CCCAGGTACAGGTTGAAAACATGAAGCCCAACATCAGCGATCTGGAAAACGGCCTTAAAGCCGCGCAGGCCCAGTTCGCCATGACCCTGGGGCTGCCCTACGACACCCGTTTTGAGCTTCAGGCTCTGGACGGGAAAAGCCTTGACATCCCTCTGGATACTATGGAATTTATCTCCCGGGCATCCTCGGGGAAACCGGACATACAGGAACTGCAAAAACAGGTACAGACCCTCCAAAGCCAGCGGAAAGCCATGGCTCTCCAGATGTATACCCCTTTTCTCCGGCTTAGCTGGGGCCTCTCTCCCACATTTGCCGGAGATCCCTGGAAGGACAGCTGGTTTGAGGGGGATAACTGGACCGATAGGGGGAGTTTTTCCGTCACCCTGGGGATGAACTTCAACGGCCTTTTCTCCTTTACCAAGGAAGGCCAGCAGCTTAAGGACCTTGACAATACCCTGCGGAATCTCAATATCGGCCTGACCCGGACAGTCCAGGCCACTGAGCTGGAGATTTTTACCAAGGTCAATTCTCTGGAAAAAACCAGGGTATCTGCGGGGGCCCAAAATGCCGCGGTGGATCTGGCGGAACAATCCTACAGATTAACGGAAGAGGCTTACCGTGCGGGTATGCAAGATCTGCAAGCGGTGCAGAATGCGGCCCTGCAATTGAATCAGGCTAAGCTGCAGCAATTAACACTGCAGTTTAATTTCTTAAGCGATCTTATCGATCTGGAATATGCCATCGGGGCTCCCTTTGGAACCCTCATGGGAAGGAACTAAGGATGATGATAAACAAGAAGATACTCCGGTCTGCCGCTTTTTGCGCGGCATTGATGATTGTCATGGTTTTTTCAGGCTGTGAACGGATACAGAAGGCACTTAACAGGACCCCCGCCGGCCCCGTAGAAGCGCCCATACCGGTTTTTGCGGTAAACACCATCGCCGCCGCGCAGGGGCAGATCCAGGATTATCTGGCCCTGGCCGGAGACATCGTGGCAGGTTCCACGGTGGATGCATACTCCGACGTGGCCGGCAAAGTTACCCGGCTCTACGTTTCCGTGGGAAGCCGGGTTACCCGGGGTCAGCGGATCGCCGAGGTGGACCCCTCCCGGCCGGGGATGGAATTCCTCCCCGGTATAGCCACGGCGCCTCTGGCGGGCACTATCGTGAGTCTTCCCGCCCAGGTGGGCATGACCGTGAGTCAGGCGGTCCCGCTGGCCCGGATCTCCGGGGGAAACGCCCTGGAAATTCGGCTCTATGTGGCGGAACGGTTTATCTCCAAAATAACCATGGCCCAGCCCTGCGAGATCAGGTTGGATGCGTGGCCGGGGGAGGTTTTTCGGGGAAGCATCAGCGAGGTAAGCCCTATTTTGGACCCCGCTTCCCGGACCATGGAAGTTCGGGTGAATGTGGAAAACCCCGGTTCAAGGCTAAAGGCAGGGATGTTCGCCAAGGTGCGGATTATCACCGAGCGGAAGAACAATATCGTCAAGATCCCCTCCTCAGCCCTGATCCAGCGTTTCGGCGAGAGTTATGTTTTTGTGGCGGCGCCGGACCCGAACAATGCCGGGATCACCCTGGCCAAACGGCGGATCGTCGTTCCGGGGATCCTTATCGACGGAGTATTGGAAGTCCAGCAGGGCCTGGCCGCGGATGAAGATGTGATTATCCGGGGACAGAGTCTTTTGGAAGACGGGGCCCGGATCAATATCATTGACCGGGTAGCCCCCCTTTCGGTCAATTAGGAGCAAAAAATGAGTTTTACCAAAGGGGTCGTTTCCCGGCCCACCACGATTTTTATTATCTTTGTTCTGCTTATCCTCCTGGGAGTCTTTGCCTTTATCAACCTTCCCATCGATCTGATACCGGAAGTCAACTTTCCCATGCTGGCGGTGATCACCCAGTATCCCGGGGCAGGTCCGGAGGAGGTGGAACGTTCCATTACCCGGCCCCTGGAGGCGGGTCTTTCCAGCGTATCGAGTTTGGAAAAGGTAACTTCTACCTCCTCCAAGGGTTCCGGCATGGTGATGCTGGAGTTTACCTACGGTACCGATCTGGCGGATGCGTCCAACCAGGTCCGGGATGCCCTGGACCGGCTACGAAACTACCTGCCCACTGCGGCGGATACTCCCATGATCTTCAAATTCGATCCTTCTATGATCCCCATTATGGGGTTGATGATCACGGGAAACCGGACCCCGGAGGAACTGCGGGAACTGGCGGAGAACACCATCATCCCCCGGATAGAGCAGACCCCCGGGGTGGCCACCGCATCGGTCAACGGAGGCCGGGAAAAGATCATCAAGGTGGAGATACCCCAGACCCGGCTTGAAGCCTATGGTCTTACCGTAACATCCCTCCAGCAGATGCTGGCGAGCCAAAACCAACAGGTCTCTGCGGGGACCATCACCGAGAACGGTCTTTCCTATATCCTCACCACCATGGGGGAGTACAACTCCCTGGATCAGATTCGGAACACGGTTATTTCCTATAAAGGCGGCGGTCTTAACGGCTCCCAGATAGAAACGCCCCGGCAGGTGTACCTCCGGGATATTGCCAATGTCTACGAGGGCTACCGGGACGAAACCAGCGCGGTCTACGTCAACGGCCAGTCCGCAGTGATGCTGACGATCCAGAAACAGAGCGGTAAAAACTCGGTCCAGACCGCCAAGGACCTCCGGAGCCGGCTTACCCGTATAACCCGGGAAATTCCCCAGGACATCGAGATTACCGAGCTGTTCAATACCACGGACCAGATCGAGAATTCCATCAACCAGGTAGGGTCTACTGCCCTTTCCGGGGCAGTTCTGGCCATCGCAATTCTCTTCCTCTTCCTCCGTTCCGCTAAGCCCACCCTGATCATCGGCATCAGTATCCCCGTGTCTCTCATCATCACCATCATGCTGATGTACTTCGCCCACCTTACTTTAAACCTGATGACCCTGGCGGGGCTGATCCTGGGGGTCGGGATGCTGGTGGATAACTCCATCGTTATCCTGGAAAACATCTATCATTACCGGGAGAAGGGGGCCAAGCTCTCCACCGCCTCGGTGATAGGCACCCAGGAGATGCTTGTCGCCATCGTGGCATCTACCCTGACTACCATCTGTGTATTCGCCCCCCTGGTGATGTTCCAGGGCCTCCTGGAAATGGCGGGGGAAATGTTCGCCGGTCTGGCTTTTACGGTGGTTATCTCCCTGGCCTCCTCCCTCTTTATAGCCATGTTCCTGGTACCCGTCCTGTCAAGCCATTACTTCCCCCTGGTTACCCGGAAGCAGAAGCCCCTGAAGGGTTTCCTCGCCTGGGTAGACAGGGGTTTTGAAAGATTCTTCGCCGGCCTGGATAGCCTTTACCGCAGAGCGATCAGGCGGGTACTGCGGCATAAGCTTATCACCATCATCGTTCTTTTGGTTCTTTTTGTCGGAAGCATTTTCATGATCCCCGTGATTGGCTGGCAATTTATGCCCTCCCAGGAAGCGGATAGCGTGAGCATTAGTGTTACCCTCCCCATGGGAACCCCTCTGCCGGAAACCGAAGCCACCCTGCGCCGGCTTCAGACCATCGTGGAAAAGGAAGTAGCGGGTTATGAGCGGATTGTGCTGAACGCCGGCGGCGGCGGCATGATGGGCGGCGGCGGCAGCAATTCCGGTTCCCTGCGGATAAACCTTGCCAAATTTGAAGACCGGATCGACAGCGCCGAGGATATTAAAACCAAGATGCGGGCCCACTTCAATGAATTCCCCGGGGTTGTCCTCTCCTTCGGCGGCGGGGGTATGGGGATGGGAAGCGGTAGTCCGGTGGATATCGTGCTCCGTACCGACGATCTGATAAAGGGTAAGGCCCTGGCGGAACAGATTGCCGCCCTGTTGAAAGAGAATATTGAGGAGATCACCGAACCTAGCGTGAGCCTTACCGACGGCCTTCCACAAATTGAAATTCAGATGGACCGGGAACGGATCTACGCTTTGGGGCTTAACACCTATACCATAGGCAACGAGATAAAAGCCGCGGTGGACGGAGTTACCGCCACAAGGTATAAAACCGGGGGCAACACCTACGACGTGGTGCTGATCCTGGCCGAAGCGGACCGGAGCGCCCGGCCCGCCCTGGATCAGATTTTTGTGAACAGCCAAATGGCCGGCAGGGTTCCCCTTTCCAACTTTGCCTCTTACGTGGAGGGCACCGGGCCTTTGACTATACAGCGGGAAAACCAGAGCCGGATCATCCACGTAACCGCCGGGGCCAAACCGGGAGCCAAGCTCAACCAGTTGGAAGATCGGGTCCGGACCCTGGTTACCGCCAATATCCCCACCGAGGAGGATGTGATCATCGAATATGCCGGGGATAACGCATCGATGATGAAAATGATGGGTAACTTTGCCCTGATTCTGGTGGTGGCGGCGGCCCTGGTCTTTGGGGTCATGGCCAGTCTCTTTGAATCTTTCCGGGACCCCTTTATCATCATCTTTACTATTCCCCTATCCCTTATCGGCATCGTGGCGATTTATCTAATCACCGGGGATATCTTCAACATCCTCACCGCCGTGGGGCTTCTGGTACTGATGGGGGTTATCGTCAACAATGGTATAGTCCTGGTGGACTATACCAACCTGCTCCGCAAGCGCGGCATCCCCCTGAACGAAGCCTGTGTGGAAGCCGCGGGCAGCCGGCTCCGGCCCATCCTCATGACCACCCTCACCACCATCCTGGGGCTCTTACCCATGGCCTTCTTCCCCGGTGAAGGTTCGGAGATGGTGGCCCCCATAGGCAAAACCGTCCTGGGGGGACTTACCTTCGGCACATTGATGACCCTGTTCCTTATGCCCACGATCTATGCCATTATGAACAAACATTCCGATGAACGGCTCGCCCGGGCGGAAGCCCGCCGGGAGCGGATTGCTGCGGGCCTTTCCCGAAAACAGCAGGCCCTGGCCGCAAAAGAGGAGGCCTAAATGTACCGGATTGAAATTATCGCCAACCGTTCAGTGGAAGAAAATCTTCTGGAGGCCCTCAAAGACGAGGGGGCCGGCAAGTTCTACACCAAGTATCCCAATGTCTTCGGGGTCGGGTCCTCCGGCCCCCGCATGGGAGATGCCATCTGGCCTGAGGAAAACTTCGCCATGGTTATCTGGTGTGAAGAAGAAGAGGCCCGGGGTATTGCACGGGCGGTGGCCGCAGTGAAGAAACATTTTTCCGATGAGGGCCTTAAAATCTTCGGCCTTCCCGAAGACCTTTCTCCGGGGATAGGGCAGGGGCAAAAACCTGCACCGGTTGAACCGGTCCACATCGGAGCCGTGGGAGAAAATATTTAAGCGGCTTTGTTTTACCGCTTCATTTCCACATCCATTTTCGCCTGTAAATTCTGTTGAATATACAGGCGAATTTTTGTATGCACATCCGGAGAAACCCGCGGGGTAAAAAGCAATACGTACACTTTGCTGGAACCGTCCATGCGGGAACCAAAAATAATTCCCTCGGCCTTGATGATCATGCTCTGCAGCTTAATCTGAATGTCCCGGAACAGGGCGTTTTTCTGCAGCTTCGGATCTTCCTTAAAGGCGCAGGAAAGCCCCGCCACGCTGATGTCTTTAATGCTGCCCTGGGCAAAACCGATATCTGTGGGAATGTTGATGGAAACAGACGTGTCGTGGTCCAGCGTTACCCGGAGATATTTCCGCCGGCCCTTGGCATCCACCGACTGCAGGGCATCGATAATATGTTTTATTGCCGCGGCGATCTGGTTGGCCTTCAGGTATAAAAAACCACATTTTAGCTTGATCGTTTCGGTATATTTTTTTTGGAGCGCCGCATCGACCGCGGCGGAAGTTACCCCCAGGGCGATATTTCTCATGGCCGGATTGCCGGACACTTCCTTAATCCAGGCTTCACAGTCGCTGTCGGGAAATTGATCGTTTATATCGACAAAAACCACTGAATCGGGGTATTTTTTCAGGATTTCCTTCAGTTTGATATGATCTTTTACCGCATAGACTTCAAATTCATGCTGGGCCAGCACCGTGATAATTTGGCTTTGTATTACCGGCTGGGGGTACAGAAAAAAGACCTTTTTACCCAACAGATCGGAAGAACTATATCCATCGCTCATATTACAAATATAAAACGAAAGACAAATCCCGGCAAGACCCGGCGGCTTTTGGCGGTCCGGCTAAAACCAAATACCCAGGCCGAGCATTAACCGGGGATTTATGCGGAACCATGCTGCTTCAAAAGTCCATTCGCTATCGAGATATTTTTTATAGGCTTCGCCCCAGCCGGGAGGTCCCGCCTCGGCCATAAAACCAAGCCGCAATCCCAGGCCCCTGCCCCAGGGTAAAAAATCGATCCGTAAATGCCCATAAGGGATTATCACTATTCCCAGATCGCCAAGATTCGTGGCATTAATACCCGCGCTCAAGGTGGCAAGAAGATAATCGGTAACAAAAGTAGTCCCCGCTCCGCCTCCAATGCCAAAGACCGGAGCGTCTGAACCGAAAACACTTTGCAGTTTTTGGGGAATAAAAAGCGCCATACCCTCCAAAGTAAAATTTTTCATTCCCCATTCCACCGAAACAGTGCCGGCAGCCGTCTCAATGGATGCAGTGGGACTAAAGAGCCCCCCGGCGATAACACCAAAGCGTATATCCATAGGTGAAGCCTGGGTTGTTTCCTCCGGCAGAGCTGCGGCCTTTTTCCTTGCGGCAATACCCTGAATCTGCGGCAGGGACCTCAGGTTTTCCGGAATGGTCGCTGTTTTTTCCGGGGGCATTTGTTCTGCCGCCGCGATATTCATATTGCCAATACTGATTATGCGGATCCGCATATTGCCGGTAATTGTTTCTTTTTTCAGACCCATAAAAAATACCGGCATATTCTGACTGCTGTCAAAACAGATACGGTCATCCGCTATCGCCAGTTGTGTGTAAAGATCAACATCCGCCTGGTTTATTTCCCGGTCGTTTCCGTCAAGCAAAACCGCCTTTACGGTGTATTTTTTTATGCCGTTAAAAAGAACCGCCGCATGGGGCCACGCGCCGAAACCCCATTTTTCTTTACTCCCTGTCGCATCGAGGCCGCCGGAAATAGTGTCAAGAACCTTCTGCATAGCTGCGATGTCGCCGGAGGGGTAGAGGCCGATAAAAAATTCAGACTGTACCGGCGCCGGGGTATAGATAATATCAAAAGGAGGATGATTCCGGTAATAGTCTTCAAATTCGGTCATTCTGGTTTTCCACCAGTTCCGGTTTTCCACATCGTTTTTTGTTTCCTGCCCCAGGAGCCCGGGGGACATCTCTACAGCGATAGCGTCGATCCGGGCCGCAGCTGCTGCCAGGAGCGGGTTCAGGGCAAGGGCGGCATAGCTGTATATCATTTGTTCTACCAGGTTGCCTTTTTCCCCCACGGCCTTTCCCCTGGCAAGATTTACCTGCGATTCGGCATTGGCTGATGCAAAAGCGTCCAGCGTATTTTTTCCGATGTCGGTCAACTGAACGCCCAGTGCGGCCAGACAATAGAGAGACGCCGCCTTGAGTGAACCGCCCTTTATTTCCCCGGCGGTAAACTGTCCGGAAAAACCCGGCTTCTCTGCTGCGGTTTCGACGCCGGAAAATTCAAGCTGAAGATTATAGCCATTGGGAACGCCCGTCAGTGTGCCGGATAAAATATATAAACGATCGCTATATAAACGATCTTCCGGAATTACATCATCAACAATTTTTATTTTTGAAAATTTTCCAATATCCTGTTTCAAAACACCTCTAATGATGTCTAAAAGATAATCGTCCTCTTCGCCGAGATCCTCCCCTTCGGATCTCGACACCACAATGATTTTACCTTCGCCCGAAAAATTTTCTTCGTAAAAAGGTTCCGGCTTGACATCCGGCGGCTTTTCTTCCTCGCCGGCTTTGGGGGTTCCGGCGCACCCGGAAAAAATTGCCGTCAGGAGAATGATAGTGCTGATGAATCTGCTAAAGGCCAAGTTCTTCATTCTTCTTTACATTCAGGGTAAATAATTAACGCCTTTCCGTCAACCGACGGCCCGTGTTAGAATGATATACAATGCGGCGCAAAATGCGGATTTTTTGTTTTGTTCTCGTTTTTTTCTGTTTTTTTTTGGCGGGCTGCCCGGGAAAACCTCCTGCGGGGGAACAGGTTACGGAATTTGTCCTGGGGACTTTTTGTTCCGTTACGCTTTACGAAGGCGCAAAAAAAGAAATTTTCAGCCGGATTTTTTCACGGCTTCGGGAAATTGATGATGAAATGAGCGCTAACAAAGAAGGCAGTGTTCTGGATCAAATCAACAAAAACGCCGGGGAAAAACCCACGCCGGTAAGGCCTGAGCTTATGGCCGTGCTGGAAAAGGCTTTGTACTATGCCCGCATGAGCAGCGGCGCTTTTGATCCTGCCATTGGCCCGCTGGTAAAACTCTGGGACATAAACTCAAACGCAGGGGCGCACAATCCGCAGGTCCCGGCGGAGGAAAAAATAAAAGAAGCGTTAGCGCTGGTGGATTGGCGGGACCTTGAGCTGGACAAAACGGCAGGGACGGCTTTTTTGAAAAGGCCCGGCATGGCGCTGGACCTGGGGGCCATTGCCAAAGGTTACGCTGCGGACGAGGCGGCACGGATCATCCGGGAGGCAGGGTTGAAACGGGCGCTTATCAACCTGGGGGGGAATATTATGGTGGTGGGTGCCCGGGCCGCCGCAAAAGCCGGATCGCCCTGGAGGATAGGTGTGCAGGATCCCGCAAACAGCCGGGGGGCTTACCTCGGGGTGCTGGAAATCCGGGACACCAGCGTGGTTACCTCCGGCGTCTACGAACGTTTTTTCGAGGCCGGGGGGAAACGGTATCATCATATTCTTTCCACCGAAACCGGATTTCCCGTGGACAACGGCCTTCTTTCGGTGACGATTATCACCGGCAGTTCCATTGACGCCGATGCATTATCTACCATGGTTTTTGCCCTGGGTTACGAGAAAGGCCTGGAGCTTATCGATTCGATAGACGGCGCCGAGGCGGTTTTTGTTTTTGACGATAAAAAACTCCGGCTCAGCGCCGGAGCGGAAAAGATTTTCACCCTGGCATTTGACCAATGATGGTTAGTTAATTTTGACCAGCTCCATCTCGAAGATCAAATAGCTATTGGCAGGGATAAGCCCGTTCCCCACATCCTGATTGCCGTAACCCAGCTCCGGGGGAATGATCACCGTACGTTTTTCGCCAAGCTTCATTTCCACCACGGTTTGATCCCAGCCCGGAATTACCTGACCGGCCCCGGCGGTAAGCTCCAGCGGCCGGCCCCTCAAAATGGAATCATCAAAAACTTTGCCATCCAGAAGCATACCCTTGTAATGCAGCGCCACGGTCTGCCCCGGCTTGGGCGCTTCCCCTTTTCCCTCTTTGGTGATGATGTAACGCAGACCCGAAGGCGACAAAACAGTGCCGGGATATTTTTCGTTGATAAGGGCGGCGCTTTGTTCCTGCCGGGCTTTTCCCCGGGCCGCCTCTGCCGCCGATATTTTCTGAACCCTTTCGTCAAAGGCGGATCGATCGGCCTTAAAAGCCTCGGCGGCGGAACCGTTGCGGATGATCGTTACCTTGATGATCTTGTCGCCCTGGACGATGGAATTTACCACCTGCTGCCCCTGAACCACCCTGCCGAAAACAGAATGTTTATCATCCAGATGGGGAGTTGCCCTATGGGTGATAAAAAACTGGCTGCCGTTGGTATTCGGTCCCGCATTGGCCATGGAAAGAATGCCCGGCCGATCGTGCCGCAAAGAAGGATCAAACTCGTCGGGGAAGCGGTAGCCCGGCCCACCTGTACCGTTGCCCAGAGGATCACCCCCCTGGATCATAAAATCCGCCACCACCCGGTGAAAGGTCAGGCCGTCGTAAAAAGGCTTGCCGCCTGAAACGTTCATCTTCCCTTCCGCCAGGGCGATAAAATTACCCACCGTCAAGGGCGCCTTTTGATATTCAAGCCGGAGGACAATATCACCCTTGGTGGTGTTAAGCCGGGCAAAAATACCGTCGCCCAGGTTTGAGTCCTTCGGAGCGGCCGCACAGCCGGTTTCGGCCATCAACACCAAAAGCAGACACCCGAGGCTGCAACAAAGAGTTTGTTTCTTATATTTCTTTAATATACACATAGCTTTTTATAACACACCTGAAACAGAAAATCTAGGAGCTGGCACAGTGAACTTAAATATATGGATAGTGCAGCGCGTCCAGCATCCCCTTGAGGTAACCGATGGCAAAGAGCCGGCCCACCGCGGCATAGCCGGGCCGGGTATTGTCGTCCCCCGCCATGGTGGGTACATGATCCACCCGCACCGGCCCGTTAAAGCCGTATTCCCGGTAGAGTTCCAGGCAGCGGACCATGTCCGTGGGCCCTATATCATGGAAGGTTTCGCAGAAAGACTGCGGCGTGCCTTCGATGTCGCGGAAGTGGACAAAGAACACCTTCTCCTTTTTGTTGAAGGTAGTGATAATATCGTAGATATCCTCCCCCATGGCGCAGAAACAGCCCTGACAGAGGGTGATCCCCACAAAGGCGCTGGGCACGATGTTCAGGGCCTTTTCGATATTGGCCCTGTTGATAAGGATGCGCTCCACATCCCCCAGCCGGGGAACCGGGGGATCATCGGGGTGAAAGGCAAGCTTGATGCCGTACTTCTCGCAGGAGGGGACAACGGCTTTCAGAAAATACGTAAGGTTCTCCCAGAGCTGTTCCGCCGTGATAAGCAGCGGCTCCGTGTCGGGGATGTCTTCCCGGTAGAAGCCGGTGACCAGCGCGCCGCCCCGGGCGGGAATGTTGTTGCGGGTGCGGTACCAGCCCTTGTAGGGCATCCAGTTGATGCAGATGGTCCGCAGGTTGAGCTTGTCCAGAATGGGGAGATATTTCAGCACCTGATCGATGCTCTTGTCCCGGTCGGCGTCTCCCCGCTTGTAGCTTTCGTGGGCCGGTTCCGGCGCGCCCTCAACCACCACCGGGGTGAGCCCTTTGGACATGTACCGGTCGTAGAGGCTCCGCCAGTGGGAATAATCGGTAATGTCGAATTTGCCGTCATTGGGCGCGCCGATTACCGCGTGTTTAATGCCGGTCTGCACCGCGTAATCCCAGGTACGATCCGGTTCCGATCTCAACGCATCTGCCAAAATCATATATTACTCCTCAACAGTATTACTGTTTTTTGCCCCTGAAATATTTGTAAACGACTTTCTCCGCGGGCTTTGCGTAGAGCTCGTATTTTTTGTGATTCACCGCCTGGTCCGGATCGTAAAGATCCGCCCCCCAGGACCAGAGGCCGTAACCCTCCACCCAGGGCCGCTTTTTGGTATGTTCAAACATTTCTTTATACCAGGATTCCTGATCCCCCACATCGGCGTCCCCTTCAAGCTTCCATGAATTGGGGATGTGCATGGAGCCCCTGGTGCTCATGGTGCCGATCTCCGCAAAGAAGAAGGGTTTGTTGAACTGCTTTACCACCTTTTCGATCCGGTCAAGCTGGGCTTCCCATGTGCCGGTGGGATAGTAGCCGCTTGAGGAGATCACATCCACCGCGTCCCACCAGGCAACATGATCCTCGTGGTGCTTGTCGGTATTGTAACTGACGGTTCCCTTAAACTCGTTTTTTACTTTGCCGATGAGCCTGCGCCACTCTTTCTCCCGCCGTTCGGAAGAGGCCATTTCGCAGCCGGCGATAAACATAACGCAGCCGGTTTCCCGGGCGATCTTTGCATAGTGGAGCTGAAATTTCTCGTGGGATTTAAACCACTGGCCCCAGGCGGTTTCTTCCGCGGTGCCCACGTCAAGGAAGTTGATGAAGGCCCGCCAGGTACCGTTCTTGCAGTTTACCGTGGGCTTCATGATCACCTTGAGTTTCTGCTTTTGGGCAAAATCAATGAAGCCGGCAAGCTCCTTGTCTGCGGCGGTCCCGGAAAAATCTATTTCCGTTGATTGGGGATCATCCTGCAGGCCCGAAGGGGTAAGGATGACGTGGCTTGCCCCGGTGCGATCGATCATTTTTTGCAGGCTGATCTTTGCATTGGCGCTGCCCAGCATACCCTTCCTCGGAAAGGGCGCAAAGTTGATGGCGTTAATCTGTTCCATGTTTCACTCCTTATATGGCAATTAAATATTACGCAGTTTCAGGCCGCCGTCCACCAGAACGGTAGAGCCGGTCATGTAACGGAAGGCATCGGTTACCATACAGGCCACCACATCGCCAATGTCCTCGGGCTCGCCGATGCGGCCCAGGGGGGTGTTGGGATTTTTTTTCCAGTCACCCTCCCGCTTGCGGGGATTGGGGTTGTCCCGCCCCAGGTTGGAAATGATGGAGCCCGGCGCAATGGTGTTGACCCGGATTCCGTAAGGGGCCAGATCCACCGCAAGGCACTGCATCAGGGCTTCCTGCGCAATCTTGGTGCTGGTATACACCGCCTGGGGCGGCAGGGGGTACAGGGCGTTCACCGAGGTGACAATAACGATATTACCCTTCCCCTGTTTCTTCATGGCCTCTGCGGCGTGCTGGCAGCAAAAAAGGGCGCCCTTAAAGTTGGTATCGAAGAGCCGGTCAACATCCTCGCTTGTGGTGTCCAGCGCCCGCTTCATTATGGAGATGCCGGCGTTGGCTATCAGAATATCAAGCCTGCCGTCATTCTCCGCATAATATTTTTCAAAGAAGGCGTCAAGCTCCGGCTTCTTCATCAAATCAACCTGACAGCCCTTGCTGCGGGTCCCGAGGTCCACCAGGGATTGTGTCACCTCGTCTATTGTCTTTTGATCCCGGCCGATGATGGTTACATCCGCCCCCAGGGACGCAAGGGATTTTGCGATCCCCATGCCGATGCCGGAATTGCCCCCGGTTACAATTGCTTTTTTTCCGTCAAGGCTGAAGATCTTTTTTATGTAATCCATGTTCATGGCAGGGCCCCTTATCAGTAATGCTGCGAAGAAACAATCTACTCCTTAACCGACCCCGACACCAGATTGCTGTAGATAAACTTCTGCAGCGCAATAAAGATGATCAGCGAGGGGATGATACAAATGACGACCCCGGCAAAAATCACCTCCCACTTGGCGCTGAAGGGGCCGATAAAACTGTACAGGGCGGTACTCACCACCCGCAGCCGGTTCATGTAGAGGTTGGGTGTGTAAAAGTCATTGTATATGCCGATGAACTTGATTACCAGTACCGTGGCAATGGCCGGGCGCAGCATGGGGAGGATGATGCTCCAATAAACCCTTGGATAACTGGCCCCGTCCATGATGGCGCTTTCGTCCAGGGAAATGGAAATATTGTTCAGGAACTGGATAAAGATATAGATTGAGATGATATCCGTCCCGACATACAGGATGATGGGCGCCCAAATGGTGTTGTAGAGCCCCAGCCGGTTCACCACCTGGAACACCGTTACCTGCATGGTGATGCCGGGCAGCAAGGTCGCCACGAGAAAGGCGGACTTGACCGTAATGGTCAGGATAGACTTGAAGCGCTGGACCACAAAGGCGGTCATGGTGCCGCTAATGATGGTGCCCACGCAGGAAATTATCAGAATGATCAGGGTGTTGTAGAGCCCCTCCAGCACCCGGCCCTGGAAGAAGGCTTCCCTGTAGTTGCCCCAGGCAAAGCCTCTTGGGAGCTCAAATACGCCTGTGTCCAAAAATTCCTGATGCCCCTTCAGGCTGCCCAAAAGCACCACCGTAATGGGGAGAATAACCAAAACGCACCCGATGATCAAAATCAGGTATTTGAAAATATTGATGACCGAGCCCTCATTATCCATGGGCTTTGATTTAGCCATGTTATGCTCCTATTTCTCTTCCCGGAAGAACGCCTTTTGAACCAGGGTTACCATAATGATGATTATCAGCAGGATAATACCCATGGCTGCGGCAAGGCCGAATTTTTGCAGCTTGAACGCGGTATCCATGGTTTTCATGACAAAGGTCTCGGTACCGTTTCTGCCGCCGGTGACAATGTAAGGGATTTCAAAGACCGATACGGCGCCCCGAACGGAAAGGATCAGCTGCAGGGCGATGATGGGCCTGATGCTGGGGAATATGATGTACCTGAAACGCTGCCAGCCGTTGGCCCCGTCAAGACTCGCCGCCTCAAAAATTTCCGGGGAAATCGACTGAATCGCCCCGATGAACATGATGATATCAAATCCGATATAGCGCCATATTGAGACAAAGACCAGGCACAGATTTGCCAGCATGGGGGTGCCGGAGAGCCATACCTGGGATGTGCCGCCGAACAGCTCAAGGATGTTATTCAGAATCCCCTGGCTTTTGTTGATAACCCCGTCGCTGGCATAGAAAACACGGCGGAAGATGATGGCAACCGCCACCCCGTTCATCATGTAGGGGAAGAAGATAACCCCTTTGAAGAAGTTGGCCCCCTGTACACGGGAGCAGAGG
Organism: Spirochaetia bacterium; assembly: GCA_025997615.1. Taxonomy (GTDB): domain Bacteria; phylum Spirochaetota; class Spirochaetia; order Treponematales; family Breznakiellaceae; genus BNUV01. The sequence goes on along the minus strand of BNUV01000076.1, from coordinate 2,297 downwards.
ATCGTGGCGATTAACAGGGCAACCGAGAGCTGCACAAAGGAACCGGCCAGATAGTACAGGCTGTTCCGCAGGGGGGAGAACACCTCAGGGTCGGTCAGGGCCTGCTTATAATTCGCCAATCCTACGAATTCGGGATTGATGCCGAACTGGTCCCGCTTCTGGAAACTGAAACTTACCATGTTGAGCGCCGGAATAACTGTAAACAGTATCAGCAGGGTTACCGGAACAAGCAAAAACAGGACGGTGGTCAGATATTTTTGACCGGTATAACTCCGGCCCCATTGAATCAGATCATTACTGGATCGTATGACAAGTTTTTTTTGGGCCATTGCGCCCCCCTTCACCGACGGCTTTTAAAAAACCGGTTCTGATTTAAGGACTTTAAGAGATGAGGGGAAGCCCGCATCGGACTTCCCCCTGGGTTAATCTGTTCTGTTACAACTAGGGCCTATAGGCCTTTAACTTGTCGTTGGCGTCCCGTGTGGCGTTCCACCGCGCGTTCTGGGCAGCGAAGATGGCTTCCACGGCGGAGAAGGGCTTGCCCGTAAAGGCGGCATCGGCGATCTGGAACTGATAGTTGCCGGATTCATCCCCGCCAAGATTTACGGCGGATTCCTTGTTGATGGCATCCCACACGCCGATCAGGGCATCCGGGGCGGTGGTTTCGGTGAAGAGCTCCACCCCATTAAAGGCTTCCAGCCAGTCGGGCATCGCGGCGCCCTTGAGGGTGGGGACCAGTTTTTCCGCCTGGGCCCAGCCGGATTCTTCAGCAAACCAGACGACGAATTTCTTGCCTAATTCCTTATGGGCCGCATCGCTATTCTTGTTTACCCCAAGGTTGTAATCTGCGCCGGATGTGGCGTACTGCTTGCCGTTGGTGTTGAAGGGAGCGGGCATGTAGCCGATATCCTGAGGATTGGGGCCTTCCGCCTGGAACTGGCTGACTGCCCATGAACCCATAACCATGGTGGCGATCTGCCCGTTGTTGATGGCGGGTTTCGATCCTTCCCAATCGGTAGTCATCGGGTCCAGCTCATGGAGCGCGGGCTGCCGGTACACATCGTAGAGCAGCTTATTCACCTTGTAGTAAGCCGAATCCGGTTCAAAGATGTTTTTCTTGTTGATCATAAGCTCGTTGTTGTAGTTGGGGTTCCCCGAGACTGAAAGCGCCAGGCCGTTCCACTGGCCGATGGTCCAGTTGGCGTTGTAGTTGGTGTAAAGGGGAATAACATTGGGGACCCTATCCTTTATCTGCTGTAGGGCCGCAAGGAAGGCTTCCGGTGTCTTGGGGAGGGTGGTAATTCCCGCCTGGGCCCACACCTTCTTGTTGTAGGTGATACCTCCTGATACGTTACCGTTCATGGCAATACCGTACACCGTGTTGTTGTACATCTTGTTGTCCGCCCAGTTGTACTTCTTGTTCAGGTCCGCATAGGACCCCAGGGGCTCGAAGAAATTGCCCAGGTCTTCCTGCTTAATTGAGGCGATAATCCCCAGCACATCCCCGTAGTTCTTGGTGTTCATCATGGTAGCCACATTACCCGAGTAGTCGGTGTAGGACTCAAACACTACCTTACAGTTGTTGGCCTTCTCGAAAGGCTCGACCAGCTTCGCAAGGAACCCGTCCTGGTGACGGTCGGTCCGGTGGGTAAGTACCCTAAGGGTGAGTTGTCCTCCCCCGCTCTGCTGACCGCCGCCGCCGGCGAACACATTGACACCCAGGACCAGCAACAAGGCCAGCCCAGCCACAAGAATCTTTCCTGTCTTCATACTTTCCTCCAATTTAAGTAAATTTTTTAAGTAGATTAAGTAAGTTAAGTAGACTATAACATCTTATTTTAAGTAGCGCAAGAGAAATTTTAACTATATGATAAGAATTGCCGTTCCTACACCTTCACCCGGCCCCGGAAACTACGGGACAAGGTCAGGCGGTCGGCGTATTCCAGATCCCCCCCCACGGGAAGCCCCGATGCCAGGCGGGTTACCGAGGCTCCGGTATCCCGAAGGACCTTTTGCAAATACAGGGCGGTGGTGTCCCCCTCCACGGTGGGGTTCAGCGCCAGGATCACCTCCCGGACTGCGCCGGTTTTTACCCGGTTAAGGAGTTGGCCTATGGAAAGAGATTCGGGGGTCATGCCCTCCAGCGGTGCGATAAGGCCGCCCAATACATGGAACAGCCCCTGAAATTCTTTTGATTCTTCAATGACCCGCACATCCTATGCCCGGCAACTGGCGGAACAACTGGCGGGCCTTCACGCCGCCATAAAACGGTGTTCTGTCTGTGGCAGTTTTACCGA
>BNUV01000075.1 GCA_025997615.1 Spirochaetia bacterium | reverse complement strand
GGTGTCAGTCACCGGCTCCAAAGTACGCAACAGTAACGCCGGGCCGGGGGTAAACCTGGACGCCGCCTACACAGGCTCTATATCTGGCGGGGGATGGGAATAAGCGGAGGAGGCTCCCCCAAAGCGGAGGAGGGCAGCGATTTTGCGTTTGACCTGGGCACGGTCTTGGGGTATAATCGTTTATGTGGAGGCACTGATGACACAAGAAATGGTTATTAACGAAGTAAGAAAGCTCAAGTCGCCGGAATTGCTCAATACTTTGTATCTTTACGCACATTCTTTGGTTGAAAACCACCAGGTTCCGATAGGTGTTTCTGGTCAAGAATCAGTCCCTTATGAAGATTTTAAGTCAGAAGATGAAATGAACGAGTTTATTTCAGGGTTTGCACGGGAATACTGTAATGATTAGGCGCGGCGAAATATGGACTGTCCGGTGGACCGGTTTTGCGGGTAAACCGCGACCTGCGTTAGTAATTCAATCTGAAAAATACCTGCAGACGAGTACGGACATTTTGGCCTTGATTACTTCTGAGGACTCATGTGCCTCTGATGTTCGATTAGCAGTTGTCGCCGATGAGCGTAATGGATTATTACATGATAGTTATATTTGCTTAGATAAACTCATGGCGATTCCATTGGTAAATATTGACAAAAGACTCGGCTCAGTTAGCTCTGAAATTCTACATGAGATTGACTTGATACTTATCAAAATACTTGGAATTGGATTGTGAACGCAGTGGCGCCAGGCACCGGCCCCAAAGTACGCAACAGCGACGCCGGGCCGGGGGTAGACCTGGACGCCGGCTACACAGGCTCTATATCTGGCGGCGGGAGAATTCGGTGCCTGGCACCGAATTTATTTTACACGCCTACGGCGAGTTTCTCATGGACAAGATCGTTAATTATAGCCGTTTGACTCTTGTGCGCCGCCGCCGCCTGGGAACGCAGATATTCCATAACGTCCCGATCCACGTTTTTTAACAGCAACGTATTTCGGACCTCTCCGGGCTTTATGCCCTGTTTTAATAGGTTCGGCCCTAGCTCAAAAGTGTTTTCGGTATAGTATTTGTCCATGCGTTCACATTCCGCATCGGTTATCCCGGTCTTTATTTCAATGTCTGTCATACGGTTTAATCCTCCTCAAACTGTGCCAAAAATTGGCTTCGACATGGCATAGCGTGAAACACGTTTACACTATCTTCCCCAATTTCATTATATAATATTTCAACTGGGTTTGCCTTCGTGTCAAATCCCAAAAGTATGAACACGTTATCACGCTCATCGTATAAACCCATGTAACGGCAGGTTTTAAAGGCATGGTGAATATCCGCTTCCGTAAGGTTGTGCTGAAAGGCGCTTTCACGAAAGAAGAATTCATATTCTATGAGTAATTATACCGCCTCTCATCAAATATGCCTAGGTCTCGCTATCAATTCGGCAATTCTCATTTTAGCCATAAACCTTTACCCTCAGCAGACAGTGTTGGGTGGGGAGCAAGAGCCCGCTCGCGCGGGGGAGGGGTTGGCAAAAATGATCTGGAACTCCCCACCGGAGTAGACCATATCTTCTGCCCTTAATCCTGAAAATGATGTATACTTTAGCTTATGTTACAAGAAAACTACCAGGGCGTGCCCTTCGGCGATGAACGGCGGGAAGCGGCGCCCCAAACTATTCCCGGCAGAATTATGTGCGCATGGTACGATGCAGGCGGGGAAGGCGTAAGTTACCACGACACCACCCCGGTGAATCAGGGCAGCGGCAGACTCAACCCCCCGGACGGCACTTATCTGCACGGTTTCCGCGCCAATGAAGCGGTGGATACGAGCTATGTGAAGTACTATGACAGTATCGACGACCATGAATTTAACCGGTTTCAGCCGGAAAAGGAAATGCTCTACGTGGGCTGGACGGAGCCGGGGGAATGGCTCAACTATTCGGTTTTTGTAAAAAAGAGCGGCCTTTATTCAGTGGAGCTTCTCTACACATCAAACCGGGGCGGCAAGATTGCCCTTGACTGCGGCGGCGAGGTCCTCTGTACTATCGAAAGCACCTATGATGACAGGGACCCGGTGGCGTGGCGGCAGTGGCACCACTGGAACAAGGCCCCCATCGCCGAAATGTTTTTGCAAGAGGGACATCGGATTCTGACGCTCCGCACGGTGGAACAGGGCAACATGAACTACGGTTATCTGGAATTCCGGGAAAAAAATTAAAACTGCGGGGCGCAGCAGGATTCCCGCACCACCAGTTCCGCTTTTATGCGGGTAAAATCCGGACATTCCCCGCCGGCCAGCTTTTCAAGCAGGAGCTCTGCGGCGGTTTTGCCAATGAGCAGCGAATTTTGCCGCATGGTGGTTAAGGTTGGACTGGTATATTCGCAAAGAAGATCGCCGTCGAAACCGATGATTGAAATATCTTCGGGCAGACGAAAATCCGCCTCTCTCAGGGCCCGGATGGCGCCGTAGGCCAGGTTATCACTACAGGCAAAAAGGGCACTGAAGGACCGCTTATGGCGCGGCGTGCGGCAGAGGAGCCGTTTGGCCGCCTCGTAGCCCCCCTGGGCCGACCAAAGTTCCGCCTTTTCCGTAAGGCCCTCTTCGTAGGGGATGCTGTTTTTTTCCAGGCAGACCCGGTAACCCTGGAACCGTTCCGCAGAGGCGGTGGAAACCTCGGTTTCCGGCCCCGCAATATAGGCAATATGCCGGTGCCCCAGATCGACCAGATATTGCACGGCTTCCACGGCCCCTTCATAGTTGCCGGTGATCACCGTGCTTATACCGGGGATAATGTCGTTGGTAGAGATACAGGGCCGCCGGGTTTCCCGCAGGATATGACATTCCCGGGCGGCGGGGGCCGTGAAAATAAGAAAAGCGTCGATGTTGCGGTAGTTTCCCCCGGGATGAAGTTCCCGGGAATTGGAAAGCATCAAAAGATCGTAGCCCTCTGTTTCCATCACCTCTTTGAAGCCCCCCAGTATATTGTTGAAAATCGGCGGGATAAAGGCATTGGTAAGGTAAATATCCTTATTGATGATACCGATAAGCCGGGAGCGCCGGGTGCTGAGGGTCCATGCGGTGAGGTTGGGAACATACCCCATCTCCTTCGCCGTATTGTTAATGAGGTCCCTGGTTTTGTCGCTGAGCGTTCCCGCCCCATTGAGGGCCTTGGACACCGTAGGGGGAGAAAAGCCTGTTTTCTTCGCAATATCGTATATCGTAGCCATTACTAAAAATTTACCTCAAAACGCATTTTTTATTTGACAAAGCCCATAATATCATATATTCTATATCTAGGCAACCGGTTGCCTAATACCGATTGTCAAAAGGATGACTATGAAGCTGGCGAATAATGGTTTAGGGCAGGAGCTGGTCAAGAATAGGACCCTCTTTTTTATGATAGCCCCGGCGGTGCTTTTTGTGTTTATCCTCCAGTATGTCCCCATGGTAGGGCTTGTTCTGGCCTTCAAAAATTATCGTTTTGACCGGGGCATCTTTGGCAGCGCCTGGAACGGACTGGAGAATTTTCGCTTTCTCTTTGTTTCCGGGGACGGTTTCCGCATTACCCGTAACACTTTTCTCTACAACCTTCTCAACCTGATAACTTCCCAGGTCCTGGCGGTGTTCATCGCCATAGCCATTTCGGAGATGCCGGGGAAGGGGTACAAAAAGTTCTGCCAATCGGTGATTTTTCTCCCCTACTTTATCTCATGGGTCATCGTGGGTACCTTTGTGTTCAATATTTTCAACTACGAGACCGGTGTTCTTAACAATGTGCTCAAAGCCTTGGGTTCCGAGCCGGTGAATGTCTACGATAAGCCTGCGGTCTGGCCTTTCATCATCAGCTCTTTTAATGCATGGAAGTGGTGCGGTTACAACTCGGTTATTTACATCGCCGCGATTACCGCCATAGACGGTGAATGTTTCGAGGCCGCCGATATAGACGGGGCCAACATATTTCAAAAGATATGGCACATTACATTCCCCTCGATACGGCCTACGATCATCACCATGCTGCTTTTGCAGGTGGGCCGCATACTCCGGGGCGACTTTGAAATGTTCTACCAGATCGTGGGGAACACAGGCCAGCTCTTTAACGCCACCGACGTTATCGATACCTATGTGTTCCGGTCGCTCATGACCAGCGTCAATATCGGCATGACCGCCGCAGCATCCCTGTACCAGTCGGTACTTTGCTTCGTTATTATCGTTATGGTGAATCACATCGTTAAAAAAGTGGAGGCCGATTATGCGCTTTTCTAGGAAAGTCCGCAATTCCGCATCGACAAAAGTTTTCAACCTGATAAGTTATACATCGGTCAGTGTTATCGCCGCCATCTGTCTGCTTCCGTTCCTTCTGCTGGTTTCAGGGTCTTTTACATCGGAACAGGTGATCCGATATTCCGGTTACAGCCTTCTGCCCCGGGACTTTACACTGGAGGCCTACAAACTGGTTTTCCAGTACCCCGACAGGATCATGCGGGGGTATCTTAACTCTATCTTTATTACCGCCGTGGGAACCATTCTCGGGCTTTTTATGATCACCATGACCGCCTATGTGATAAGCCGTAAAAGCTTTAAGTACCGGAATACCATTGCGTTCTACTTTTTCTTTACGACCCTTTTCAACGGCGGTATGGTTTCTACCTTTATCTTTTATATCCGTTATCTGCATCTGAAGGATAATTATCTTGCGCTGATTCTTCCGGGAATGTTCAACGTGTTTTATCTGCTCATCATGCGGAGTTTTGTTTCTGCCATTCCGCAGGCGGTCATTGAATCGGCAAAGATAGACGGTGCGGGGGAATTTAAAATTTTTTTGCGGATAATACTGCCGCTGCTGCCGTCGGGGCTTGCCACCATCGGCCTTTTTATGGCCCTGGGCTACTGGAACGACTGGTATAACGCTATGCTCTACATCAATAATTCCGCCAAATTTCCCCTTCAATATATGCTCTACGATACATTGATGAGGGCCCAGGCATTTGCCCAGATTGCGAGTCAGGTGGGCATACGGGTGGAAAATCTTCCCACCTATTCCCTCAAACTGGCCATGGCGGTTGTCACCACCGGGCCGATCATTCTGCTTTACCCCTTTGTGCAGAAGTATTTTATCAAAGGGATTACCATCGGTTCAGTAAAAGGTTAACCGGCCTGTACGGCGCGGCGCCTTTACTTTTTGTTTAGGAAAATGAGGAGGATCTATGAAAAAGAAAATTGCGTTGGGCGCAGGGATACTGATTCTTATCCTTGGCATGACGGCCTGCGGAAACAAAGGCTCGCAGGGCAGCAGCGCGGGGGGCAGCGATACATCCAAACGGGTGGAGCTGGTCATGTGGTTTATCGGCGACGAACCGCCCAAACAGGCGGAGTTGATGGAGAATCTCAACAAGATCCTCATCGAAAAGATCAACGCCACATTGAAGATCAACTGGCTCTCCTGGGCGGATTTTGGCAACAACAAATATCCCCTGCTTTTTTCATCGGGAGAGGCATTCGACATGGCCTATACCGCCACCTGGCTTAACTTTTCGGCTCTTGCCCAGCGGGGAGCTTTCAAAGACCTTGACGAGCTTTTCCCCAAATATGCCCCGAAAAACTATGCCCGTCAGTCAAAAACGGCTCTTTTCCAGGCCACGGTGAACGGTCATATTTATGCCGTCCCCACTCTGCAGGCCACTTATTCAGCCTACGGCGCTATCTACCGGACCGATCTGGCGATACCCTACGGATGGGACGGCAAGATGGAAAGCTTTGCAGACATAGAAAAATACTTTGCCATCGTCAAGGCCAACAACCCCGGCATCGAACCCTTCGACACCTACAACGAAGGCAGTCCCATGGATGATGTGTTTATGTACAGTAACGGTATGTATGCCACCCGGGGTTCCAGTAACGACTTCCTTTTCATCGATCCTTTCCAGCCTAACCCCAAGATCGTTACCTACTATGAATACGAGAAGATTCCGGAATTTCTTTCAATGATGGATCGCTGGAATAAAGCCGGTTACTTCCCCAAGTCGGTGCTTTCCGACACCGATGCGGACAAGCTGCGGAACGGAAAAGCGGCGCTCAGGGTGCATAACATCGATGCTTACGAGGGCAACTACCGCGATGGTCAGCGGGACGGTAAAGACTGGCAGATCCGCTGGTTCAATATGGTGAAGGATGTTTCCAACATGGCCTTCACCCAGGATGCGCTGGCTATTTCCAACACCGCAAAAAATCCCGAACGGGCATTGATGCTCTGGGACCTTATCACCAATGATGAACAGGTTTTCCGGGCATTTTTCTACGGCATCGAAGGAAAGAGTTACGAGATTATCCGCGAGAACGGCGTTGAATATATCGAAGGGATCAATACCACCGATTACGCATTCTCCAATTGCTGGGCCGCCCGGACCAACGAGTTTGCCCTGCCCGCTACCGGCGCTCCGGCGGACCTGAAAGGTTACAAGGCTTCTTACGATGCATACATCAAAGACGGCGTGGGTTCCCAGAAATTCCGTTCCTTTACGGCTGATATTACCTCCATTGAAACCGAGTATTCGGCCTGTCAGAATGTGCAGCGCCAGTACTGGTTCCCCCTGGAGCTGGCCTATGTGGATGTAAAGGCCGGCCTCAAGGAATATGAGGAAAAGATGAAAGCTGCGGGTATCGAAAAAGTCAGGCAGACCATTCAGGCCCAGCTTGACGCATATATCAAGTCCGTAAGTAACTGATAAAAGCGGCAATATGAAGCCCGGGGGAGTTGATTTAGCCCCCCCGGGTATTTGTTGGCATTCCTGGTTTCTTGTGATATAATCAAAACATGAAAGATTGGGTCTCTTTTACTGCCCCCGATGCGAGGGTTCTTCTGGTAGACGACATCCCCACCAATTTGGCTATTTCCGCCGGAATGTTGGGTGATTACCATGTTCAGGTTGATACCTGTTCCAGCGGCGAGGAAGCCATCGCCAGGGTGCGGGATATGCAATACGACATAGTTTTCATGGACCACATGATGCCGGGCATGGACGGCATGGAAAGTACCCGGCACATCCGCGAGATAGAGGGGGATTATTACCGGAATCTTCCCATCATTGCCCTGACCGCCAACTCGATTCCCGGTATGAGGGAGCTGTTTTTGGGGGAAGGTTTTAACGATTTTCTCACCAAGCCCATAGAACCCGAAAAACTGGCCGGGGTGATGAATGTCTGGATACCAGAGGGCAAGAAACAGAAGAGAAGCGCCCCCGAAAAAGACGATGGCCTGGAGATTTTCACAGACGACCTGCAGGTGGAGGGCCTCGACATCGCCAAAGGGAAGGCGCAGTTCAGGGAAAAGGGCTATTTCCGGGTGCTCAAGTCGTATTGTACCCACACTCCGGCCCTGCTGGAAAAGATAAAAGACCTGACAAAAAATCCCCTGTCGGAAGAGACCATCGGCGAATATATCATCGATATGCACGGGATCAAGGGCTCGACCTTCGGCATTTGCGCCGATGACATCGCCAAACAGGCGGAAGACCTGGAAGCCGCCGCCCGGAACGGAGACCGGCAGTTTATAGAGCTGGGAAATACCCTCTTTATTTGGGCTTTGGAAAACCTGATTCAGTCCATAGAGGAATTACTGGAAAAAGTAAAAGACCGGATAGGGCCGGATCAATAATCATCAACCTTATGGAGTTATCCCTTGTTTCTGAAAAATCTTGATATTTACGGTTTTAAGTCCTTTGCCGACCGGACACGGGTCGAGTTTGCCGATGGGATCACCGCCCTTTTAGGGCCCAATGGCTGCGGCAAATCCAATGTGGTGGATGCCATCAAGTGGGTTCTGGGCGAACAGGCTTCCCGGGCCATGCGGGCCGAAAAGATGGAAGACGTGATCTTCAACGGCACCGAGAACCGGAAGCCCCTGAACGTGGCGGAAGTAACCCTGACCCTGGCCAACGATGCGGGGCTCCTGCCCATCGATATGCCCGAGATCGAGATTAAACGGCGGCTTTACCGGTCCGGTGAAAGTGAATATTTCATCAATGCAGCGGCAGTCCGGTTAAAGGAAGTGCGGGAGCTTTTTTGGGATACCGGCGTGGGCAAAGCGGCCTATTCGGTGATGGAACAGGGGAAAATCGACCAAATCCTCTCGTCCAAGCCTGATGAACGGCGTTATCTTTTTGAGGAAGCCGCCGGAATCACCAAATTTAAGGTCCGGGGCATCGAAACCGAGCGGAAACTCCAGAAAACCGAAGAAAATATGCGCCAGGTCGAGGTCATTTTGGCCGAAATCAAGCGTTCTTATGATAGCCTCAAGATTCAGGCTGATAAAACCCTCAAATACCGTGCTTTCCGGGAAGAAGTTTTCAATTACGAGCTGGATATTCAGCTTTTACGGCTGAAACAGTTCCGTAATGACCGGGATGAACGGGGGGAAGAGTTTAAACGCCGTACCGCCGACCGGGATCGCCTCCGGGAAGAAATGGAGGCCATGAACAAGGCCCTGGAAGAAAACATGGATCTGGTGAATTCCCTTGAAGGAAAATTCGCCGATTTCCAGAAGCAGGTCCTCATTCTGGCGGGTGAAAAGGTGGCCCGGGAGAAGGAGGCGAAGCTTCTTTCGGAACAAAGGGCGGAATTTAAGGCCAAAATCGGCCAAAACGAGGACCGGGAACGGGCCACGGGCCTTAAAATCGAAGAATTGATTGAAGATGCGGAAGAACAGGACGGCGTGGTCCGGGACCTCCGCAAAAAAGTGCAGGACATCGAAGAAAACATTGGCTCTTTTGAAAATAACATCCAGATGACCTCCTCCCGCATTAGTGATAACGAAGCTTCGGTGCGCCGGGCCGAGGAGAATATAATCCGGCTGGAGACCGAGCGGGGGGCCCACGAAAAAGACCTGGAGGCTATCACCGACGACATCGTGGCGGCCCTGGATGCGGGGCTCCGGGAGGCGGGTTATTCGGCGGCGGATCGCCGGAAGGCCGAGGCGGAGCTGAACGAAACGCTGGCTCTGCTTAAAACGCAGTTGGGGGGCCGGGAAGCCCTGATCCGGGATCTGGCGGCGGCGGCGGAACGGGCAGCCGGGGGCGGGCAAATCCCCACGGCGGAGGAGCTTAAACACATTGCCCTGGGGCTGGCCGCCGCTTTGGCCGAAGCCGCCGGGGGCGCCGAAAAGGCTATCACCCTGTTTGAATCGTACCGGAAAAGCTCCCCTTCGTTTATTGATGAATTTCTGGCCCCCGAGGGGATTATCACCAAGAAACGGGCGCTGGACGGGAAAATTCGTTCTGCCAAAGAAGGGGTGGAGCAGGATCGGGAACGCATCGCCGCTTACCGGAAAGAGAACGAAGATTTAAGCGTCAAGATCAACGAGTACCGGGCCACGCTGGAGGAACTGCGGGTCAGCCGGGCACGGATGAGCGCCCAGGCGCAGGCTGCCGAAGAACAGGCCCGCCTGATACGCCGGGAACTGGCGGGGCAGGAAGCCCAGAGAAAATCTTTACTGGACGAGCTTTTTCTGGACCGTAAACGTTTTGACGAGGTGAGCGAACGGATCGCCGACATTGATTCGGAACTTGCCGACATCGAGAAAAATGGGAAACAGCTTACCGCCGATCTTGAAAAGCTGGAAAAAGATATACAGAAAAAAAACGGCGACATGGCGGGGAAACAGGAAAGCATCAAAAAGCGGCTTGCGGATCTGGGCAGGGTGCAGGAATCGCTGGAAAAAATTCAGTTGAGTCTGGTGCAGTCCGAAACGGAGATCAAAAATATTCAGGATAATTTCCGGGAAACCCATTCCCGGGACCTGCTGGAATTTGAGGAGCGGATCTACACGATCACTGCTCAGGCCGGGGAACTGCGGGAAAAACTGGCGCAGTCCCGGGCATCGCTGCGGGATCTGGGTCAGGTGAATCTGATGGCCCCGGAAGAATTTGCCGAAACAAAAGAGCGTTACGAATTTCAGGCGGCCCAGTTGGCGGATCTTTCCAAGGCCCGTGAAGATTTGGAAAACATCGCCAAGGAGATCCGGGGCGAGTCGTCGGAGCTTTTTTTAAGCACCTACAACCGCATCAAGAAAAACTTTCACAATATGTTCCGCCGTCTTTTCGGCGGCGGCCGCGCGGAACTCCGGCTTTTGGATACCAACCATGTGCTGGAATCGGGGATCGAAATTTACGCCCAGCCGCCGGGGAAAAAGCTGGAAAACATCACCCTGCTTTCCGGCGGTGAAAAATCCATGACCGCCGTGGCCCTGCTTTTCGCCACCTACATGGTAAAGCCCAGCCCCTTCTGCCTGCTGGACGAAATAGACGCCGCCCTGGACGAAGCCAACGTGGGCCGTTTCGTTTTGCTCCTCCGGGAATTTGCCCACACGAGCCAGTTTATCATCATCACCCACAACAAAAGAACCGTCACCGGCGCCGGCACCCTTTTGGGCGTTACCATGGAAGAATCGGGGATCACCAAGGTGATCTCCGTGCGGCTTGAAAACGAAGAAGCCGCCCGGGCCCAGGCCGAAGAAGCTCCCGAAATGGAACACTTCGAGGAAGAGGACGTGGAGATTGAGGAGGGCCGGGAACTGCCCATAGGCATCGACGATCCCGCCTTGGTAAGCGAAGCCGACCTGCGGCCCATCCGTGGGGGGAAGAAGCCTTGATCTATTGGCAAACCAGGGTCAAAATAATTTTATTGGAGGAAGATAATGGCGGACATTAATTTACAGCTTTATTCCATCAAGGAAGAAGCGCAGGCGGGCTTTGAAAAAGCTCTGGAGCTTACGGCGAAATGCGGTTACTCGGGCGTTGAGTTCGCCGGGTATTTCGATCTGACGGCCGATCAAATGAAGGATTTGCTCAAAAAATACGGCCTTAAAGCCGTAAGCACTCATGTGGGGATTGACAAACTTAAAACTTCCCTTGATGCCGAAATCGCCTATGCGAAGGCTCTGGGCTATAAGCTGGTGGTGTGTCCCTACCTTACCTGCAAAACCGAAGAAGAGACCATTAGGGATGCCAAATTTCTTGAAGAATGTGCTCAAAAGGCGGCAAAAGAGGGCATTGTTATAGGCTATCATAATCACCACCAGGAGTTCGTCAAATTCAACGGCAAATATGCCATGGATATTCTCCTTGAAAACGCGCCCTCGGTTAAATTTGAGCCGGACGTATTTTGGGTCGCCTTTGCCGGCGTGGATCCTGTTTCCTATATCGGCCCCCTTGAAAAGAAAGGCCGCATCTGCGCCATTCACGCCAAGGAGCTTGCCAAAGAAGGAAAAGACAACGTGTATGTCGGCGAAGGCAAAATTGATTTCAAGGGAATCGCCGCTATATGCCCGCCTTCAAAGTATCCCTGGATAATTGAGCAGGAAGAGTATCACAGCGATCATGAGGATGGCATTACCAAGAGCTTTAAGGGTCTGAAAGCTGTCTTAGACTAAACCCATGCGGGTGATAGCGGACCTCCATATCCATTCCCGCTTTTCCCTGGCCACCAGCCCCCGGTTGAATCCGGCGATGCTTGATCGATGGGCCCGGATTAAAGGGATTGCCCTTTTGGGCTCGGGGGATTGTACCCATCCGCAGTGGCTTGCAGAACTCCGGGAACAGCTGGTGGAATCGGAGGAGGGGCTTTATACCCTGAAAAACGAAATCCGTTCCGCCTTTGATGCCGGGCCCGCCCTGATCGCAGGGCTCCCCAGGGTGGAACATCCCAGGATGGAACACTCGCCGGTCCGTTTTGTGTTGACCGGAGAAATCAGCACCATTTACCGGCAGGGGGGCCGGACCCGTAAGATTCATCATCTGGTGATTCTGCCGGATTTCAGGGCCGCCGCGGCTTTCCAGGCAAAACTGGAACGGGTGGGCAATATTGCCTCCGACGGGCGGCCCATCCTGGGGATCAATTCCCGGGATCTTCTGGCCCTGCTTCTGGAAGCCGATGAAAGGGCCGTCCTCATCCCTGCCCATATCTGGACTCCCTGGTTTTCCGTTCTGGGGGCAAAGTCGGGGTTTGATTCCATTGAAGAATGTTATGGCGATCTGACCAAATTTATTCCCGCAATTGAAACGGGGCTTTCCTCCAACCCGCCCATGAACTGGGCCCTTTCAGCTCTGGATCATTACAATATCATTTCCAATTCCGACGCCCATTCCCCGGACAAGCTGGGCCGGGAATCCACAATTCTGGAAATGGAATTTTCCTACGCTTCTTTGTGGACGGCCCTCCAGAGCGGCGTTGCCGGCACCATGGAATTTTTCCCCCAGGGGGGAAAGTACCATTACGACGGCCACCGTTCCTGCGGCCTGTGTCTGGGCCCCGAAGAGGCCGTTGCCTCAGGCGGTATCTGCCCGGTCTGCGGAAAACTGTTGACCCGGGGCGTTATGGGCCGGGTATTGGAGCTGGCGGATCGGCCCGTGGATGAAGCCGCCCCCTGTCCGGAAAATTATGCCGGAACCAACAGACGCCCTTATTGGTCCTTGATCCCCCTGCGGGAAATTCTGGCGGAGATTTTAGAAACGGGGCCTGCCTCAAAAAAAATTGACGCTGCTTACGGCAGCCTTATTGAAAAGGCGGGGAATGAATTTGCCATCCTCGTGGATATGCCAAAAGAGGAGCTGGAAAAGTTTCATGTAAGCGGCTGTTCCGGTGAACTTCTCGCCGGGGCTGTAAGCAGGATGCGTGCCGGAACCGTGTCAATCACTCCGGGTTATGACGGAGAATACGGCATTGTCCGGACAATGCAGCCTGGGTTACGCGGCAAGGACGAACTTTTCGGGGAGCCCCCGCCGGATGATAAACCACCAAAGGCCCGCCGGGGAGGACGGAGATCCGCCCCTGTGTATCCTGTGCGGGAAGAAATAAAAAGGTCCGGGGCTTTGAACACCGAACAGGAAGCGGCGGTTTCATCAAAGGGGAAATTCGGCATTATTATCGCCGGCCCCGGTACCGGAAAAACTTCGACCCTGGCTGAGCGGATCGCGGGTCTGATCAAAGGCGGTGCGGTTCCATCATCAATTCTTGCATTGAGTTTTACTGTTAAGGCTGCGGGGGAACTGCGGGAACGGATCCTCCGGTCGGCCCCCGGCGGATCGGAAGGAATTACCACCGCCACTTTTCATTCCCTCTGCGCTTCAGTTTTACGGGACATGGCGGAATACACCGGCCTTTCGGAAAATTTTAAGATCATCACCGAAGATGAACGGAAACTTGTGCTGCGTAAACTTACGGGCACCGAGGCTGCGGGAAGTCGTCGGGTGAATCAGGCGGGAAAATATATTGAAATGCGGAAACAGTTTCTCCTTTTGCCGGGCGATCAAAAACCGCCCTTCGGCGGCGCTACGGCGGATCTTGTTTTTCTGGCCGAAGAGCTGGGCATTCCTCCCTCCGACAACCGGTGGGAATGGTTTTACAAAAAATATCAGGAAAGTCTGGCCGCCGAAAATCAGCTTGACTTTGACGATCTCCTAACCCGGACGGCCCGGCTTTTGGCCGTGAACCGGAAAGCTCTTTCTTCGCTGCAGGAACGGTTCCGGTATATTTTGGTGGACGAATATCAGGATGTTAATTTTTCCCAATATGCCCTGCTCAGGCTCCTTGCACCGGACAACGGGGATGATCAGGGTGGGCCTTCTCTTTGGGTGATAGGCGATCCCAATCAGGCGATCTATGGATTCCGCGGCTCGGACAAACGGTTTATCGACCGCTTTACCAAAGATTATGCCGGGGCGAAAAGATTTTATCTTTCAAAAAGTTTTCGCTGTGCCGCTCCCCTCACGGACGCTGCGGGCCGGCTTGTGGGAGCCCGTCTTGAGGGAAACGATTTTCCGGTGATCCTTCACCGTTCCGCCAGCCTCACCGACAAGGCCGAAGCCGAAGGTATCGCCCGGCGGATTGCCGTCCTTACAGGGGGCAGCTCTTTTTTTGCCATCGACAGTAAAACTACAATCAGCAGTGAAACGGTTGAAGAAAACACCGCCCCCGGCGATTGTGCTATCCTTCTGCGCAGCATCGGTCTGGCGGCGCCTTTTGTAAAAGCCTTAAAGGATCACGGCCTTCCCTTTGAGCTGAATGGGGAGGAGTCCTGGTGGCGGGATGAAAAGCTAAACACCCTCGTTGATTTTTTACGATGTACCCCGTTTCCCGGGCTTTCCGTAACAGAGGCGGTAAAATTCGCCTGGGAATCTATCAGTACAAAAGGCCGCGAACATTACCCCATACCGCCGGAGGCCATCAACAGGCTCATCTCCCTTTCCTCTTTTTTTGATGATATTCCCTCGCTGCTGGATGCCCTGGCGGTCAGCGGAAGCGGGGATCTTCCCGAAGTAAAAAGTGAAGGGGTAAAGATCATGAGTATCCACGCCTCCAAAGGCCTGGAGTTCGATCATATTTTTGTACCCGCCCTGGAGGAAGGGATTTTGCCCTTTACCCTTTATGGTGAAAAAGAAACCGGTGAAGAACGCCGTCTTCTCTATGTGGCCATGACCCGGGCGCGGAAAGGGCTTTATCTTTCCTGGGCGGCCTTCAGAAATTTCAAGGGAAGGATCCTCAAAAGTCCGCCCAGCCATTTTCTTGCAGGGCTGGAGACCCTGATCCCCCTGGCCGAAAACCGGCCCTATCGGGAAAAGGATCCCCAGCTGCAGTTATTCTGATTTCTCCTGTTCCCGAATTTCCTGTCCGTCAAACACCAAAACCCGGTCTGCGTTTTTTATGGTAGACAGCCGGTGGGCAATGACAAAACAGGTGCGTGTCCGGGCCAGGTTTTTCAGGGCTTCCAGAATTACCTGTTCACCGGCGTAGTCAAGGGCGCTGGTGGCTTCATCAAAAATCAGAATCGCCGGATCTTTCAAAAATACCCGGGCGATGCAGAGCCGCTGACGCTGGCCCCCCGAAAGGGTAACACCCCGCTCGCCTATCACCGTGTCATATCCATCAGGTAATGCAGCGATAAAATCATCGGCATTGGCCTTTACCGCCGCCCGGCGAATTTCCTCATCGTCGGCCCCCGGTTTTCCATAGGCGATGTTTTCCCGGATCGTTCCTGAAAAAACATACACATCCTGCTGCACCACACCTATATGTTCCCGCAATGATTTTAGAGCTATGTCGTTCACATTTTTATCATCAATCAAAACCGTCCCCGATGTGGCTTCGTAAAAACGGGGAATCAATGAACAGAGGGTTGTCTTGCCGATGCCCGAAGGACCGGTGAGGGCAATACATTCCCCGGCCTTTACCTTGAACGAAAGGTTTTTCAAAATATAATCCGGCCCTGTTTCGTATTTGAAACTGACATTTTGAAATTCCACATCGCCTTTTACCGAAGATATTTTTACGACATTCTTCCCCTCGTACTTTTCCCCCGGCGTTTCCATAATATCCATAAAACGGTTGAATCCGCTGATACCCTCCTGATACTGCGCAGTGATCCGGGCCAGTTGAGGCAGAGGGGCCGTCAGATAACCCACGTAGAGAAGAAACGACAGCAGATCCGAAATGGAAAGGGATGCCCCGGTAAGTTTGATGCCGCCGTAAACCACGGTGACAACGACGATGAGCCGGGTAAAAAAAGACTCGATGAAGGTATAAAACCAGGCTTCGTGTTTGTAGATAGCCGACTTGCTCCGGTAATAGTTTTCATTGATTTCCCTGAACCGCGCGGTTTCCAGGTCTTCGTTGATAAAAGATTTTACCGTCCGTATACCGGTGATACTGTCTTCGACCCGGGAATTTACCGCGGCGATCCGTTCCCGGCTTTCGGTATAAACCTTCTTCAGTTTTTTGCTGAAAACAAATGCGAAGATAAACATCACCGGTAAAAAAACACAGATCCCCAGGGTCAATGATGCATTGATGCTAAACAGTATGCACAGGGCCCCGATAAAGGTAAAAAGATAAATGATGATGTCCTCCGGGCCGTGGTGGCACAATTCGGCGATGGAAAGCAGATCGTTGGTGATGTGTGAAATAACGGCCCCCGTTTTTTCCCGGTCAAAAAAGTTGAAGGGCAATGTCTGGTAATGGGCGAAAATATCGTTCCGCATATCCCGTTCCATACGGGCGCCCATAACATGGCCCATGTGATCATAAAAAAGGGCGCATCCGGTTTGTACGATGATAAGGCCGAACATCAACAGCGCCATAGTAAAGATAGCGTTCACCATTGTTTCCTCTCCGGTAGAAAGAACAGGGCCGGTGATATACCGCACACAGAGCGGCAGGGTCAGCGATATAGCTGAAACGATCACGGCGGCGGCGATATCCGCCCAAAAGAGCCGTGTATATGGTTTGTAATACGAAACGAATTTTTTTAAGCGGGAATTTGCATTTGCGTGAGACATAGTTACTCCTGTGGTTTTGGTGGTAGTTTTTCGGGATCGCCCGGGCGGCGGGAAGACACGTGTCACAGGAAAAAGGAGACGCTGTCTTTATGCTCGTCCGGTGTCCTGATGGGAATTGGTATATACTGTTTTCATGTTGATTCTCCTTCTGGTGAATAGTGTAGCACTGGGGCCGGGGAAAAGCAAGCGGACGTCTGGCAATTCAAAGTATCATCTGTCAGGGGCGTCACCCGTCATCACCCGTCACCACACAGGAGCATAGTTCCGGCGGGGCGGGGGAGGCTTGTAGTCAAGATGAGAATTGTTGACTGAGATGTATACAAATTTATACACCAGGATGCATCCTAGGTACCTAATTTCCCGCTGTAAATTTTAACCTACAAGGGGTAAAGGGATAGAAAAGCGGGAGAATAGTTCCGTCTGCTCTTTGGTAATGGGTCGCAGGATATGGTGTCCATCAATAGCGACAATTTTAAGC
>BNUV01000074.1 GCA_025997615.1 Spirochaetia bacterium | reverse complement strand
AACTCCTTTCTTTTTGAGCAGCTTGCTGGTAAAAAAGGCATCCCGGTCCCGTTCTTCCAGCGCCGCTTCGATGTAAACCCTGGTATCCCGGGCGGTGGGGATGACCATTTTTTCCAGGGCGTTGACCCGCCGCTGGGTTTTGCGGACCTCCCGGGCAAGCCGCCAGGCAATGGTCCGCACCGCCGCCAATTCAGTTAAAATCTTCAGTAATTCAAAGAATTCTAGCACAGTTTCATCACATTCGGCAAACGAATTCGCCGGGGAATACTTCAATTCCGCCTCCGGCAGCCGGATATCCAGCCCCGAAAGGTTCATCCCCGCCATATTTACCCGCCGTTCCCTGAGATCAAACTGATAATGGATATTCCGGGCCAGTTTATCCGCCCGTTCACGGCCCACCACCACCAGCATACGCTTGAGGGCAGGGTAAGCCGTGGCCACCCGGGTGTCCAGATTCCGTTCCAGAATCTTTACCTGCTCCACCTGGCGCATCAGCTCCATGACGAGGATTTCCCGTTTCTGCTCCAGGAGATCGTAGCCCTCCCGGGCGGTGGCCAGCCGTTCCTTGACCCGGATGAGGTTACTTTTTGTCGGCGCAATCTGCTCCCGTGCCACCTGGCCCCCCTTAAAAAAAGGTATACCATTAGGACGGTTTTAACAATAGCATATCGGCCTTGACAAACACTAACTTAAAAACAGATCGATCTGCTCCAAAAGCTCCGCGTAGGTTTCCGTGGAGGGGATGTCTTGATTTTCTTCTCGGATCTTTTCGGGGGGGCGGAAAAGACAGCCTGAGCCGGCTTCCCGGATCATCGCCAGATCGTTAAAGGAATCCCCGGCGGCAAAAATTTCCATGTTGAGGGATTTCAGGGCCGCCACGGCCTTCTTCTTTCCGTCGGTTTGGCGGAGACGGTAATCAACAATTTTGCCCTCCGCATCGGTGACAAGGCTGTTGCAAAACAAAGTGGGATACCCAAGTTTTGCCATCAGCGGTTTGGCAAATTGTTCAAAGGTATCGGAAAGGATGATGAGGGAACTTCGCTCCAGAAGTTTCCGGGTAAAATCCGCCGCGCCGTCGAGCACATCCATTTCGCCGATGACTTTTTGAATATCCGGCAGTTTCAAATTATTTTTATCCAGCAGATCCAAACGGAAACGCATGAGCTTATTGTAATCGCTTTCGTCCCGGGTAGTCCGCCTTAATTCGGGAATTCCCACGGCATCCGCAAAGGCGATCCAAATTTCGGGTACTAAAACTCCTTCAAGATCGAGACACACTAAACGCATGGAAAAAGTTTATCACGATGAAAAAAAAATAACAAGATAGAATGTCATTTGTGTCAGGACACGGTTGAGCTATTTGATGAAAAGCGATTTTTTGTGATAGGATTACCTGTGAAAAAATTGTCCCTGGAAAATTCTTTTGCCGCGCCGGTGTATCATGAAGAAACCGTCTCCAGCACCATGGAAATTGCGCGCAGTCTGGCGGCGGAAGGAAAACCCCACGGCACGGTGATCACAACGGATTTTCAGGAAGCAGGCCGGGGCCGCCTCCGCCGTCCCTGGCTGATGGAAAAGGGGCAAAATTTAATGTTTACCATCATCCTGCGCTACCCTGATTTTCCCGCCATTCCCCCGGCGTTGACCTTAAAAACCGGACTGGCCGTTTCTTTAGCCATCGAAGATTTTGCGCCGCCCTTAGCCGGACAGGTGCAGGTCAAATGGCCCAACGATGTGATGATCATTTCCAAGGCGCAAGCGGCTTATAAAGCGCAAGCTGCCTGGAAGGCAGCCGGAATCCTCACCGAGGCTGAGGGGGGGGCCGTGTATATCGGCATCGGGGTAAACCTGGCCCAGCGGGAATTTCCCGGGGAAATCCGGCATAAGGCCCGGGGCATTTTTGCCGCGTTGGCGGAAACAAGCCCTGAGAAAAATCCCGGTGAACTATTTCAAAGCGGTGACCCCCGGTTCATTCTGCTGGAAAAGATCCTCGCCCGGCTTTACGGGGAAATTGAAACCGGTGACGCTGATTCGTGGAAGCCCCGGCTGGAGGCCCGTCTTTTCAGGCGGGGGGAAGATGTCCGTTTTGCCGACGGGGCCGCCGGTTCGGATAAAATCGTGGAGGGCCGCCTGGCAGGAATCGGCGAGGGGGGCGGACTCCTCATTCAGCCGGCGGGGGAAAACCGGCCCCTGGTTTTTAACAATGGTGAGCTTCTGGTGTATTAAGTGTAAAATTGCCCGTGGCACAGGGGCAAGCGGGCGGTGTTGGGGGCATTGCATAGTCTGGTACTCACGTCTATGATCTAGTTATGCTAGAAAAAGAACAAGCCTTTTATGAGGCCCATCGGGAAGAATTACGGATGAAATATGCCGGGAAGCGGATCGTAATAGTGGATAACAATATACTCGGCACCTACGATACTGATGGGGATGCATGGGACGAGACCGTGAAGACAATGCAAGCGGGGGCCTTTATGATTAAGTATATACCCCTCAATCCTGCCGATGAGGCTTTGTATATAGCCCCCACTATCCAGCCGGTTGACTATGCCTGAAATAGAGCGGCGGGCCTTCACCTGTGTCTACCCCAGTCTGGTGCGGGGAATATATACCCCGGTTGAATTATTCTTTGGTGAATATGAAGCTGTAAAAGTCTCAAAGGTAAATGCCTTATGGATACAGGGGCTATGATTTCCGTAATAACCCCGCAAGTGGTAAAACGGCTCGGGCTTCAAAAAATTGATACCATACCTATTACCGGAGCAAACAGTACGGATAATGTTGATGTTGTTTTGGTCTCCTGTATCCTTCCAAATGGTGTTTTGATAAAAAGTCTTCGCGTTGCGGTATGTACGGTAGATCCACATACGGAAATGCTTATCGGCATGGATCTGATCGGGCTAATGGATTTTGCCATCACCAGCGGCGGCGGACAAACTCAATTTTCATTTGCTATTCCGCCTTTCAAAGACAAGATTGATTTTGAAAAATGGAGTAAAAATAAAGGTATGTAGTGGTTATACATCGACTATTCTAATAGCCTATTGCCAAAACGCAGTTGCATTTCCACGCGGGCAGCTGAGCTAAGGCTGGTGTATTAAACTGCCCCCTAAAAGAAGGGCAGGGCGCAGGAAACGGTAAGATCAAGCACCCAGCTTGAGCGCATCTGGTATAAACGGGCGCGGCTATATAGAAAATCAGCTATATTTGCTTCAAGGAAAAAATTGGGCGACCAGTCGTTGAACATATCGGGCGAAAACTCCCTGATCTGATCGAAGTCCGCACCCAACACCACCTTCGCCGGTAAATCAGATTCAGGCCCGGTAGATAATTCAACAGTAAATCTGGCAAAGTATGTATCATCGTAAAAGAAGTATGCGGGGCCGTTAAAGTCATAGAATTCCCGGCGACCGCCTTCAAGAGCAAAAATCAAAAACGCATCAGAGACTACTTCAAACATAAGCCCGCCCTTGCCGCCGTAATCCCTGCTGCGCCGGAAAAGGTCGTAATGTTGGTCCCGGTAATAGCCGTACTCAAGAAAAAGCGGCCCCAGATGCCATTCGTTAAAATAGGGCTGCACCGCAAAATTTACACTCTTGTTTTCTTCATAACCATAGTACCCCGCGATCTTTTTTAATACTTTATTTATAATAGGATAGTCTTCGGTAACAAGAAGGGGCACAACATTAAAATGCATCTCTTCTTTATTTTCGTAACCTATATCGGGAATTAAATACCCCCCAAAGACACCCAGAGAGCCGATTTTGCTATGGTGATAGATGAGGCCTCCGCCAAAATAGATGAAACTACTCCTGGTGAGGTCATCCGCATTGACGAGAAGAAAGGCTGAAATTAAAAAAGACGGAGTGAAAACGGGTAAGCACAATGCCCCTGCAAGGCTATTACCAAAATAATCTTCGCCTTCATTGGCAGGGAGCTGGGGATAGACTTTGGCAAGTTCCGTATCGTAGCCAACTATGTTCATATCATAACTGCCTAACAGAGCCCCCCCTCCATCTCCCTCTTTATAACCCCAGCGGGACCAGCTTAGTACGGGAACCATAATATTGGTAAAATAAGTATCCGGATTGGTAGTGTACTCAATTTTGTCCAGTAAAGTTTCCGCTCCTGCGGCGAAGCTGCATACCGCCAGTAAAATCAACAAAAACGTCAGTTTTTCCCCACGGCCCATCATTTGCCTCTTTTAAGAATAGGGTATTCCTGCCTTGTGCTCTTGTCAACGGACATGGTCCGGCCCCTTGCCCAGAAACGCCTCTCCGTATAAACTGGATCATCATGCTAGATTACCGTTTTATTGTGGAAAATTTGGCGGCGGTGAAAAAGAATATCGCCGACCGCTTTATGAATGCCGATGCCGATGCGGTGGCCCGTCTCTTTAACCGCCGGACGGAGCTCGCCACCGCCCTGCAAAACCTTCAGCAGAAGCGGAACGCCAACGCCGCCGCCATGAAGGGCCAGGGCGCCAAAGCGCCGCTGGATGCCGCCGCCCGGACCGCCCTGATTGATGAAGGGAAAAAGCTCAAGGATGAAATTGCCGCCGCCGAGGCCGAACTTGCCAAAGTTGAAGCGGAAATGGATACCGAAGCCCGGAAGATCCCCAACATGGCCCATCCGGATGCGCCGGTGGGAAAAGAGGACAAGGACAATCTGGAAGTAAAGCGGGTAGGGGAGCCCCCCCGCTTTGATTTTGAGCCCGCCGACCATGTAAAGCTGGGGCAGGATCTGGACATTATTGATTTTGACAGCGGCACCAAAGTGGCGGGGACCAAATTTTATTACCTTAAAAACGAGGGTGTTTTTCTGGAGTTGGGCCTTATCCGTTATGCCCTGGATATTCTGCAAAAACGGGGCTTTACCCCCTTTATCACCCCGGATATTGCCCGGGAGGAAATTCTCGAAGGCATAGGCTTTAACCCCCGGGGGGCGGAGTCCAATGTCTATACCGTAGAAGGGGATGGAACCTGCCTCGTGGGCACCGCGGAGATCACCCTGGGGGGCTACTATTCGGACACGATCTTCCCCCGGGAAAAACTTCCCCTCCGCATGGCGGGGCTTTCCCACTGTTTCCGCCGGGAGGCCGGCGCCGCAGGGCAATTTTCCAAAGGCCTTTACCGGGTCCATCAGTTTACCAAGGTGGAGATGTTCATTTGTTGTCTGCCGGAAGATTCAAGTACCTTCCACGAAGAGCTTCGTTCCATTGAGGAAGAAATTTTTACCGGTCTGGAAATCCCCTTTCGGGTGGTGGATACCTGCACCGGCGATCTGGGCGCCCCCGCCTACCGAAAATGGGACCTTGAAGCCTGGATGCCCGGCCGTGCGAGCGCTTCGAAAAAAGAGGGCGACTGGGGTGAAGTAACCTCCACCTCCAACTGTACCGATTATCAGGCCCGACGGCTCAACATCAAATACAAGGACGATGACGGCAAAAACAAATTCGTCCATATGCTGAACGGCACCGCCGTGGCCAATTCCCGGGCCATCATCGCTATCCTTGAAAATTTCCAGCAGGCCGACGGCTCCGTAAAGATCCCCCGGGCGCTGGTTCCCTATTGTGGTTTTGATGTGATAAAAAGAAAGTAAACGTAGTCATTATGCCGGGGTGGTGGAATGGTAGACACCGGGGACTTAAAATCCCCTCCCCGCAAGGGGGTACGGGTTCAACTCCCGTCCCCGGCAAAGAAAATACAGGCATTATAACCTGGTATGCCTACGTTTTACCTACGGGCGCGGTATTATTTTGTAGCCGCTGTGAGAATGCCGGGATTATCAAGGGCGTATTTCAGGACATCGGCCATGATGCCGGTATAGCCGTCCCCCATCGTTTTATAGTTTTCCAGGACATCCGGGGCGACACGGATCGTTACCGACTGCTTCTTTTTGCGCCGGTTGCGCTCCGCCGCCAGCTGGGCGAACTCCTTGAGGGCTTCCGGCGACGAGGGCGGGCAATCGGGATCGTAGACAGGCGGCGCTTTCCGCGCTTCCCTGACCGCTGTTTTTACCCGCTGTATGACTTCTTTAGGTGGCTTTTGTCCAACCCTTACCGTCGATGTGATAATACCCATGCTGTTAATGTATTACATTATGCCTTACTTGTCAAGGAGTGAAGTATGATTTTACAGGGCAAAAGCATTTACTTTCTTAGGCCATGTTTGGTAACTTTATATGAAAGAAATTCGGGCTTCACCGTGTTTATTCTGGCATCATTTACGAAATGCGCCGTATAATTAAGCCATAAATTGGTACATTTTTGCATTATTCTTTCCTAATCAACTCGCTATATATGATTTTCTGTTTCTCATAGTAAATGCTTTTGCCCTGTATGATTTTAACTAATTCATTGTGGTATTAGGTAATTTCCCCGATTTGCCGGGAAATATTGTGGGGATATAATTTTCCATTGGGGGAAATTATGCCTAACAAATTTGTGGTGGTACTTATGGCGCTTATGACATTAACGGGGCTGGGCTGCAAACCCGGTGCGGGTGGCGGCGATGATGACGACAATGATGAATTTGCGCCTAACTATGAGAAACTGTATAAGGAAATGGGGTATCCGGCGCCTACCAAGTATATCGCCATCAGTTTTGATGACGGACCTTCGGGGGCGAAAACGCTGGAGTTGTTGGAAATTCTGAAGGAACAAAAAGTAAAGGCATCCTTCTTTTTAATTGGACAGAATATCCGTAACAATAAGGCGTCGGCACAGGCGATTTTTAATGACGGGCACGAATTGTGCAACCATTCCGATGGCTATGATGGTTTGGGAGGCGCTACCGCAGCGGATACTATACGTACCAGCCTCCTGGCGGCATCGGCGGCAATTAAGGGCATTACCGGTAAAGACCCCGTTTATTTCCGTGCTCCCAATGTGGCGTATGGAACTAACCTGACTACGGTATGCACCGAACTGGGCCTGGCAATTATCGGTGTGAATGTTTGGAGCAATGATTATCAAAGCAGTCTCACCGCCGAGCAGGTAAAAAATAATGTACTTGGCGCGGCAAAAGACGGCGGTATTATCAATTTCCATGACCCGAATACATCGGGAACAAGAACGCTGGAAGCGCTGCCCGATATAATTGACGGACTCCGCAAGGCAGGGTATTGGATCATGCCGGTGGGACAACTTGCGAAGAAAAAGGGTAAGACCCTGGAAGCCGGTAAACAATACGACGGTATTAATTAGTACGCAAAAAAGGGATGCCGGGTTTTCCGGCATCCCTCTGATAATTGCTAAACGCAGATGCGCTTATTCAACATTCAGGGTGAAATCTGCAAAATAATAGGTTGCGCCTGATTTTAATCCGGCATTATCCAGATAAAACCACGGATTACCAGTGACGTTACCCTCGCTGTCTTTGTCAATTGTGGGCAGGGTTACTTCTTTAGTACCGGTGAATTCGACCCAGGTGTTGGCGTCATAACTCTCATTGCCGCCTGCAATAACGGCATAGCTGGAATTATTCGTCTGGAACATAATTTTACTAGCCTGATCCATCCATACTTTTACGGAAAGGGTTATCGTTACTGTCTTGTCGGCATAGTCGCTTAGATCGACCCTGAGCGGCGCCCATCCGCTGCCGGGATATACTAATTTTACCACATCATTTTTACCCTGGTACGAAGCAAGTGTATCATGGCTGATAATAACATCGCCGAAGACGAAGCTTTCCGAACCGGAGAAAGTAGCGTCTGAAGTTTTTGCCTTGAAGGTTAATGTTACTATCTCAATTTTGTCAATCGTAACTTTAGGGTCTTCATTATTATCGTCACGTTTCAGAACCACCAGAGCTTGGGGAACGCCGGTTTCGTTTTTTATCGTTGCAGTGGTTTTCCCGGTCATCAAATTATCTTTGGTCAGAATTGCATCGTTGTCCCAATCACCGCTTTCGGCGCTCTTGTCAAGAAGCTTAAACTGTCCCAGACCGTAATGTTCTCCGCTAATGAGATTCGTCCCTTTATAGAGCTTCGCATCAACGGTTACCGAGCTGTATTTGACTAAGTTTTCAACCTTAATCTTTTCGCCGGTTTCAAGTGTTTTTTCGGCGGGAATATTCAGAACCCACCCCCCTCCGGTATCGCTCAAAACTGTTTCAGCAGAGTAGCCCAATTCCGCAGCGGTAAAGGTTATGGTTGTTGCAATATCCCCATCATCTAAATCACTACCGGGACCCCCGGTATTACAGCCCGCCAATACAAGCGCTAAAATCACGAGGGGTACCCCTCCCCATGCAAGAATCTTTTTCATTGTGTCCTCCTGATAAGGAAAGGCGGCCTACCCCCGCAGGGCCGACCGCCTGTTCACCGGTATTTCTTTTGAAGAAAACCAGTTAGCTGTTTTTACTCTACCGGTCTGTCCCCAAAGATAAGTGTGTAATCGGTGAATGACGGAGTTGGCAAACGAATATTGTCAACAATGAAGGTACAACCACTTGACCCGATACCGAGGCCTATATAGACAGTTTCGGATAATGTTTGGGTAAATTCGGCAAGGGAAAAATCACCGACGGCATACGCAGTTTGCAGACTACCAGTACTCAGGAATTCAGTCGTCTCCGTTTGTGAACCGTAGTCTCCCCATAATCCATGACCGGGAACACCATCACCATATTGTATTACTGCCTCCTCAGAAACTGCTGCTTTCACCTTTTTATAGGTGCCATCTCCTCCGGCGATAACAGCTCCGTCAAATACCAAATTGCTATAATCTGCAAGCGTTTTTCCGGTCGGTAATGTGATCGGAAACGTTACACCCTGATTATAGCCGGAGATTACAATTTGAAGCGCCTTTGAGTCTCCGCCTGTTTCGCCGGACAATTCACTAATGCTGCTCAACGAAACTACTGTCCCAGCGCCACCACCAATATCAGTAAGCGTGGGAGCCGAGCCTTCAAAATCCTCAATAACTGCATAATCTATACTGCCGGTTTTTGCCGAAATTTCAAAGTCCGCAATATAAAAGTTAAAGTTTCCGTTTTCACCTCCATCAGATGCCTGAATCCTATAGGGCGTTCCATTGGTTACGGTAATCTTTTTGTCCGTCACGGTAAAAAGAATCCATGTATCTGCCGCATGGACATTATAACCGACATCAGTAAAAGCACTGTAACCATCTTGCGGATTCTGCCATAGGAATTTACTTGCGGTGTCAACCCGCAATGAACCTGACATACTGACCCAAATATCAAGGGTAGACTTGCCGTCAAAATCTGCAGAGGGAACATCGATGTAAAACTCAACGGCGTTACTGGCGCCGTTGGCGGCCATCAAAACACCTGTTTTTCCGTCCACATCAACTACTGCATAGGTTTCCGCTGCTGGAATTAATTTGCCCAGGTACTTCGTAGACGATGAATAACTGGGAGCCCATTGTGCCCAGACATTCAGATCCCCGGTAATCGGAGTAGTTGCGGTAAATGTGGTATTGCCGGGGGCAGCAGCGCCTGATTTCCAATCGGTTAAAGTGTGGTCAGCCCGCACCCAGGCAGGTATATTTGCCACACCCACGGTATCGCCGGAAGCTACCTTTTTCACTACATCGGCGGGACCATCGGTATAATTCGCCTTAAAGGTTACGTCATAGTAGGTGGTAGGGGTGCCGCCACCGGTATCGCATCCCACCAGGGTGAACCCCAATACTGCCAGGGCAACTAACAGAAAAAAACCTGATTTTTTCATCGTCAATCCTCCATAATTATAAGTCTTGCGTTTCTTTAAAAGAAACACTTTTATCATCCCAATTATTGGGACGCCGGAGGAAAAGGGGAATCATACATTTTTATGAAAATAGGGTAGGGGAAACCACCTACCAGAGGCCGCAAATCCTAGGCGCAATAGTGCTAATGGCTATGCCGGCAGGCCTATCCGCACTTCAATCCTGGTGCCCCCCGCAGTGGATTCAAAGCGATACTCCGCCCCTAATTGGTTTGCCCGGTACCGCATGGAACGCAGCCCCAGGCCGCTCCGTTTGCCGTCCGGAAGAACCGGGTTTTCTCCGTTCAGCCGGGGGTCCCCTGATCCATTGTCCTGCACCGAAAATATCAGGGCAGGATGCCCGGCGTCCGTACTGCCCCTGATGTCCACATTGATCCGCGTTGCATGGGAATGTTTGACGGCGTTTTGCAGGGCTTCCTGGACAATACGGTAAATGTTGATGTCCTGGGCGGAGCTCAGGGGGTAGGCGGCAACGGACCAGGTGTATATGCAGGTGCAGGTGGTCTGTTTCGATACCGAATGGCAAAGGGCGCCCAGGGCTTCCTTGAGGCCCAGGGTGTCCAGTTCCATGGGGAAGGAGTCATGGGCATAGCGGCGGGTCCTTTGCAGGGTTTCGTCGATCAGATCCGAAAGTTCCGGCAGAAAGCTTGCGGGGCTCATGCCTCCTATCAGGCTTTTGCAGAACATGGAAATCCCCGCCAGACGCTGACAAATATCATCATGCAGGTCCATGCTGAACCGGAGCCGTTCCAGTTCGCTGATGCGCAGTACTTCCGCTTCTACCGCCAGGCGGCGTTGCTGCTCCTCCTGCAATTTCCCGTAGGTGTCCCTGAGATCCCGGGTGCGGAATACCACCTCCTGCTCAAGCTGCCGGGCCCGCTCGGTTTCGTCGTCGCGGATCAGGAGCCGTTTGACCGTATTGGCGATAAAAATAGTGGCGCTGCAGATTTGGGGGTGCGCCGTGTCGGGGGCTTCGTAGATAATCAGCCCCAGGTATTCCCTGCCGGAGCGCAGGTAATAGAGGCACGGTGAATGGGGCGCTCCATCCGGCCGGGTAAAAAATGTTTTGATATCCACCGGATGGGGGGAGTCGGGAAAATCGTCCCCGTCTGCGGTACGCCGGTACACCAGGTTTCCCGTACTCCCAATCCGGGGGAGGGGCTCCGGGTGCAGGATAAGGTAAAAGGTTTTTACCCCCAGGTTGGTCAGGAAAAACTGAAGGTGGGGGATCATGTCCCGGCGGGAATTTACCGTCACCAGATTTTGGCCAAGGATGCTAACGTTCCGCAGATCGTATTCGGATCGGAGGGCTCTGCGGGCGAGTAAGTCCTGGCGCGATACCAGTTCGTTCCCCCCGGCATCTTCCGCCCCGCACCCGCATGACTGGCGGATCCGCAGTTCCGATTCCACATATACCACGGGGCTGACTTTTTCCCCCCGCAATAGCTTATGGAGGGTTCTGACCGCTCTTCGGCCCAGGGCGTCCAGGGGCGCTCTGACGGTGGTCAGGGGGGGAATTTCCAGCCGGGCTTCGGCAATATCGTCAAACCCGGTAACCGGGCAATTATGCCACCGCGGATCATCGCCGGTACGCAGGGTTTCCAGGATGCCGATGGCAATATTGTCGCTGGCGGCCACAATGGCGTCAGGAGGGGCGCCGGGGTGGGCGGCGATATAATCCCGGATCAGCATCATGGCCGATGTCTTGTGGAATTCGCCGTTAATCACCGTCCCCTTGAGGTCCGGGAATTGGCTTACCAGGGTATTGATAGATCTTCTGAACACGTGTTCCCGGATCATATTGTCGGGATGATCCACCTCGCCCCCAATGTAGAGCAGCTTCCGGTAGCCGTGGAAAGATATCAGGTGCTCCATAAGCAGTTCCATGGATTTTCTGTTTCTGATGATGATCGCAGGATAGTCCAGGAGCCGGGCCCCGATGGATACCAGGGGAACCTTGATGATCCCCTTCAAATCCGGCGGCCGGATCATATCACTCCGGTTCAGGATAACCGAAGACAGTATCAAAATCCCATCGGCGCCGATCAGATCCAGGGAAGGGAAGGGTCCAACCAAAGGTTGGTCAACCAGGGTTTCGCCCTGGACGCAGACCAGATCCATGTTGAGGGATTCCGCCTCCTGCCGTATGCCCTTGTACACCGAGATTTGGAATTCCTCGTCCAGGTTATTCAGAAACAATCCTATCCGCATACCATGCCTTTGTTTCGGTAAAAACCCCTATATGAAAGACCTTTCAACCGGTATAGCCTTTCCCCCACAGGGGGAATTATGTCCGCAAAAAGAACGATTTGGCAAGTTAGTGTCGTTGCAGTAACCATGATTATCGCAGGGGTGGGTTTTGCCCTTTCAGGATGCGCGTCCTCCACAAAGGCCGGCGGGGGCGGGAAAGAAACCGTCATCTATCAGGAGGGGTTTGAAAATTCTTCCGGCGGCTGGCAGCCCCGGGGGGGCGCATCCCTTAAAGCGGCACCCGGAAAGGCCCATTCAGGTTCCGCCGCGCTCTTCGTATCCGGCCGGGGAAAGACCTGGCATGGCGCTATCCGCCCCTTTGTAAATATGAAGCCCGGGCAGACCTACCGGATTAGTGTGTGGGCTATGTTCGACGATGAGACCGCCCCAAGCCAGGGCTTGAATATCAGCATCCAGCAAAATGTGGAAGGCCAGGGTGAAACCTATTCCACCATCGGCGCGGATCGTTTGCCCCGGGGCGAATGGGTTTACCTTGAGGGTGAATACACCGTACCCCGCTCCAAGTATGAAATGGTGGTGAGCCTCTATTTTGAAAGCGCGTACAAATCCGATGAGGGTACCCTGCCCGCGGATCTCTTTGATTTTTATCTTGATGATATAACTATTACCCGGCTGCCCCCGGCGCCGCCCCCCGCAGTAGAGAAGGACATCCCTGCCCTGAGTGATTTTTTCCCGGAATTTCCCCTGGGGGCAGCCATTGATTCCCGGTATCTTGATCCCGGCAATATCCACCACGAACTGCTCCGGCATTTTAACGTCCTCGTATATGGTAATGAAATGAAGCCCGATGCCCTGGAGAAGGTGGAAGGCCGTTTCACCTGGGCCAACGGGGATGCCCTGATAAAATACGCCGAAGAGCATAATAAGAAAGTCCGGGGGCATACCCTGGTATGGCACCAGCAAACCCCCGAATGGATGTTCCAGGGCTCCGGTCCCGACGGCCTGGCTACGAAGGAACAGCTTTATGCCCGGATGGAACGGCATATCAAGGAAGCGGTGGGACATTTTAAGGGAAAGATTTACACCTGGGATGTGGTGAACGAAGCAGTCGGGGATTCCAATGACGGCGATCAGGCCGGAGAATTGCGGAATTCAAAGTACTACCGGATCGCAGGAAGTCATGAATATATTGCCAATGCCTTCCGCTGGGCCCGGGAAGCGGATCCCGATGCCCTGCTCTGTATCAATGATTACAGTGTTGAAGCCTCAGGCGCCAAGCAGGACGGGTTCTACAATCTGGTAAAGACCCTTCTTGATGAGGGGGTGCCCATTGATGTGGTAGGACTCCAGTGCCATATCAACACTTCCTGGCCAACCGTGGCGGATCTCCGGGCTGCCATCCGCCGCTTTGCCTCCCTGGGGGTCAAGGTTCAGATTACCGAATTTGATATGTCCATCTACGCCAACAGCGGGGAGGCGAAAAAGAAGGCGGACCGGGAAATCCTTTTGGATCAGGCCTTCAAGTATCGCGCGCTCTTTGAAATGCTCCGCGAGGAGGCCAGGGCGGGAAACCTCGACATGGTACTGGTCTGGGGTATCGCCGACGATGATACCTGGCTGAACAATCACCCGGTTACCGGCAGGACCGATTATCCCCTCTTCTTTGGGAAGGATCTCCGCGCCAAGCCCGCGTACTGGATACTGGTTAATCCCGAAAAGCTTCCCATACAGATTAAAAAAATCGAAGCGACCCGGGCGGATCATCCCCCCACCGATTCCGCGGATCCCGCCTGGGCGCTGGTTTCCCCCCGGGATATTGCGGATATCAAGGGCAATGTCTACGGGTGGTTTAAGGTGATGTGGACCCCGGACGCCCTCCGGATACTTCTCCGGGTTGATGACGCCAGTAAGGATGATGCAGACGGCATTACTGTTTTCATTGAGCCGAAAAATCAGAAACTGGAGGCACGGAGCGATATAGCCTTTACCAAAGAATTCAAACGGTCCGAAGCGATCCGGGATGACGCCGCCGGATATACCCTGCTTGCTTCCGTTCCCCTGGAGGGCAAGCTGGACTCAAAGCTGGGTTTTGATATCCGTATTCAGGACGGACAGGCGCAGCATAGCTGGAATGATTTTGACAATTCCCAGGAAAATGTTTCTCTCAATTACGGAACCGTAACCCTGCGGAACCTGCCCCTGGTTACCTATGCGAAACGGGGATCCCTTAACCTGGAGGGCCGCCGCATCGATATGGCGATATGGGAGAAGGTTACGCCGGTACCCATGAACACAAAATCCGACGGCTTTACCCCGGAGGGTTCCACCTTCCGGGTATTATGGGATGAAAACTATATCTATACCCTGGTGGATGTGATTGATCCGACCCTGGATGACGCCTCTACCACGGTACACGAGCAGGATTCTGTTGAGGTGTTTATCGACCAGAACAACGGAAAGACCGCCTCCTATGAACCGGACGACGGGCAGTACCGGGTAAGCTTCCGAAACTCGGTTTCCTTCAACGGCGGCGACAGTGAACGTTTCAAGTCGCGGACTATGGTATTCCCCGGGGGTTATCGGGTAGAAACGGCGGCGCCCCTGACGGCGATAAAAGGTCGCCCGGGTACGCTCATCGGGTATGACGTGCAGATTAACGATGCTACTTCCGGGGGGCGTACGGGGATACGGAACTGGGCGGATAGCTCTAATATGGGGTATCAGGATACCAGCGGGTACGGGATATTGGTACTGACTGAATAGAAGATGCAGAAGCATTAGCGTGGGGGGCCTGTCTGTCGGAGGTACGGCCCGCCATGCCCCTTGTGTTAATCATTGAGACTCAACCCGGTTTCCACCAGCGCAGGCACCACATGCTTATGCCGATACTCCATATCAAATAACAGCGGCCAGTTCTTCCTCCCCGGCACCGGAAAATTATCCAGCCATGTATGATTATCCGCAATGCCCCAGGTAGTAATATTTTTAACCGCCGGGTAATGGGCGGCGATACGAAAAATTTCCTTGTACCGCTCCGCCTGCTGCCGAATCCGGTCTCCGGGCATGGCGGTAAAAAATTTATGGGTATCCGCGCCTTCGTTAAACTCGTAAACCGAAATATCAACTTCCGTAAATTCAATGTCCAGCCCCAGGGCCGAGTATGCTTCTATGGCGGCGCAGAGGGTTTCTGCGTCAGGATAGTTGTAGTACCAGTGCCCCTGGATGCCGACACCCTGAACAGGAACCCCCGCGTCCAAAAGTTCCGACAGAAAACGGATAGTTGCCTCCATTTTCTTGCCGGATTCAATATTGTAGTCATTGTAAAACAAACGCGCCCTGGGGCTGGCGGCCTGCATGGCCGTAAAGGCAAAGTCGTAAATTTCCCTGCCCCCTATTTGATACCATTTACTTAAACGGAATCCATCATCCGATCCCGTTTCAACATCAATCACTTCATTTAAAACATCCCAGGCGTACACCACATCGTTGTACCGCCCGGTAAGACCGGCAATGTGGTTTTCCAGCCGGCGGAAAAGATCCGTTTTGGATGCCGGTTCACCGGACGGTTCACCGGTTTTGCCGGAGGCCTCCCCATTGGCGATAAAAAGCCAGGGCGGGGTTTGGTTGTGCCAGAGGATGGTGTGTCCCCGCAAGGGGATGCCCAGACGCCGGGCGTAATTGGCGATTTCGTCCGCTTCGGTCCAGTGCCAGCGGTTTTCTTCAGGATGAATTTCGCCGAACTTCATGGCGTTTTCCGGAGTGAGGGAAGAAAAATGCCGGCATATTATTTTATCAGCCGCTTCCGTTTTCAGTATTTTTTCACCCACCGCTGCCCCGACCCGAAAGGCCGCTTTCCATGCATCCTTCAGCCCATAGCAAGTTTCACTCATAATTTAATATAATAAAGATGAGACACCGGGAACAATATAGGGAAAATGTACTATAACCTGTATCAATGAATTGTTGTAGAATGATATTATGCCCATAACGAAAGTTTTAATTGTAGAGGATCATCCGCTTTTCAGCAAAGGACTTGCTTCGTTGATAATGAGCCGGCCGATTTATCAGGTGGTTGGGGAAGCGGAGACCGGCGGGGCGGCCATGGACATAATCCAAAAGGAAAAACCGGATCTGGTCATCGTGGATCTCAACCTGGGTGAAGAGAGCGGCATGGAGCTTATCCCTAGAATAAAGGCCTTTGATCCAAAAATTATTATCCTGGTTCTGTCCATGCACGACGAGCGTTACTATTCCGAACGGGTACTCCGCCTGGGCGCCCGGGGTTATATCATGAAGGATGAGGCGGGCAATAAGGTTCTGGACGCCATGAAAACGGTTTTGTCCGGCAAGGTCTACCTGAGCGGCGCCGAACGGGAACGGCTCTTTGACGCCATGACCGGCGAAAATATCCGGGAGGGGAATGACTGGGCTGTTTCGGTACGGAAGCTGTCGAACCGGCAGCTCGAAATATTTTCCCTCCTGGGCAAGGGTTTTGGCACCGTGGAGATCGCCGCAAAGCTGAACCTGAGTACTAAAACTATCGATACCCATAAGGAACATATTAAGCTGAAGCTGCATTGCAATACTTCACAGGAACTGCGGCAGCTTGCCATAGTGTGGGCCAGTCATCCGGCCGCCGCTGTCCCCCCCCCCCCCCCCCCCCCCCCCCCCCCCCCCCCCCCCCCCCCCCCCCCCCCCCCCCCCCCCCCCCCCCCCCCCCCCCCCCATTATACAAAAACATACACCAAAACAAATAATATAAGAAGAGTGGTTTGTGTTGTTATAATCGTAGAAAATTAATAAATAAGAATAATATAATATAATCTATATATATAATATGGAGTATTTATACTGATT
>BNUV01000073.1 GCA_025997615.1 Spirochaetia bacterium | reverse complement strand
TGATGAGGAGTGTGCTATGAGTAAACTGAGTGACTTTTATCAAAAAGCCAGTGCCGATGGGGACTTGAAAAACGAACTGATGGCGGTGAACAAGAAGTTTCGGGAGGAAAAAACTCTTACTAAAGAAACCGCCGTTCCCGAGGTTATCCTTATTGCGGCAAAACACGGGATCACCCTGGAGCCCGCCGATTTTGAACAACTGACCGATGACCAACTGGCATCCGTAGCGGGGGCGGGGTATTATATTTGCGGTATCCTAGATATTCTTCCCGAGGCCGAGGGAGGGGCATCGGGACAGCTTCCTACTTGCTAAAGGCGATAGTGATAACATCTGCGGCGACACTCATGCAGCAGTGTTTGCCGGGGGTGTTCCTGATGAAAATAGCCTAAAATGATGATGAGGAGTGTGCTATGAGTAAACTGAGTGACTTTTATCAAAAAGCCAGTGCCGATGGGGACTTGAAAAACGAACTGATGGCGGTGAACAAGAAGTTTCGGGAGGAAAAAACTCTTACTAAAGAAGCCGCCATTCCCGAGGTTATCCTTATTGCGGCAAAATACGGGATCACCCTGGAGCCCGCCGATTTTGAACAACTGACCGATGACCAACTGGCATCCGTAGCGGGGGGGAGTGCCCGGCCTTACTATTCTCCTGAGTCTCATGCTGGAATTTTGATGCCGGGACCTCCTGCTTGCTAAAGGCGATAGTGATGACATCTGCGGCGGCACTCATGCAGCAGTGTTTGCCGGGGGTGTTCCTGATGAAAACAGCTTAAATTGATGAGGAGGAGTGTGTTATGAGTAAACTGAGTGACTTTTATCAAAAAGCCAGTGCCGATGGGGACTTGAAAACCGAACTGATGGCGGTGAACAAGAAGTTTCGGGAGGGAAAAACTCTTACTAAAGAAGCCGCCATTCCCGAGGTTATCCTTATTGCGGCAAAACACGGGATCACCCTGGAAGCCGCCGATTTTGAACAACTGACCGATGACCAACTGGCATCCGTAGCAGGGGGTGGTTGGGGCTGCCAGACCTATCCTGACTATCCTGAATCTTGGGATCCGGCAGAGCTTCATACTTGCTAAATACAGAATACCACAAAAAAGGCGGGGCCGCCACGCGCGCCCCGCCCTGTTTAATTCTCTGCGCTCATTTCTTTATCGGCCTCGTCTTTATATAAACCGCATAGGGGACATCGGGCCCACACCCCCCCGCCACGGTGCTCAGTTCCTCCTCGTTCAGTTCGCCCTTGGCAAGCTCAAAGTCGGCGGGCTCCAAGGTTACCCCGTGCTTTGCCGCTATGGCGATACCTTCGGCGACGACGGTTGCCTTGTCGGGGTCTTGCCCCTCATACCGCTTCTTCGCCGCTTCCAGGTCCGCCTTCAGGGCCGGGTCGGACTCCGCTTTCTTGTAAAAATCAGTTAGCTTGCTCATATATACTCCTGTTGGTGCCAGGCACCTTTACGTTCACTCAACATCTGATTCTTGCATTTTGTCCTTCCATTTGTCCCTTATTCGCATCTGCAATTTGCGGCATGTACGGTATTATTGCCGCGATTGGAAATCCCCCCGCCACGGCGCTCAGTTCCTCCGCGTCCAGCTCAAAGTCGGCAGCCTCCAGGGTTACCCCGTGCTTTGCCGCTATGGCAATACCTTCGGCAACGATGGCTGCCTTGTCGGGGTTCTGCCCCGCAAACCGCTTCTTTGCCGCTTCCAGGTCCGCCTTCAGGGCCGGGTCGGTCGCCGCTTTTTTGTAAAAATCAGTTAACTTACTCATATATACTCCTGTTGGTGCCAGGCACCTTTGCGTTCATTGCCCCGCTTGCCGCAGTTTCTCCTGAAAGTCTGGGCAGGCGGCTATGAGGTAAATGTTATAAAAAGGCACCCACGACCATTTCTGGTGAAGATCGCACCCCCCCGCCACGGCGCTCAGTTCCTCCTCGTCCAGCTCGCCCTCCGCAAGCTCAAAGTCGGTGGCCTCCAAGGTTACCCCGTGCTTTGCCGCTATGGCAATACCTTCGGCAACGAAGGTTGCCTTGTCGGGGTTCTGCCCCTCATACCGCTTCTGCGCTGCTTCCAGGTCCGCCTTCAGGGCCGGGTCGGTCGCCGCTTTCTTGTAAAAATCAGTTAACTTACTCATAGCTCAATCTCCTTATCAAAGTATATTACCCCGGGAACGCCGTTTATTACAATTCCGTTCTGTAATAATTTCCGCCCCCATGATAATATAAAACCATGTACGTTAGACTGAATGATGAGTATATACTCCGGGGCTGGCAGGGTGTGCCCCATGTCCTGGTGCATCCCCGGCAAAATGCGGTATGGGTTCTTTCCTCACCGCAGGCCATAGCGGCGGAATTCCTGGATGGGGAAATAGACCTTGACTGCGTGTTTTTGACCGGTGAGCAGCAGGAATTTATCGACAAACTGGTGAAGGAGGGCGCCGCCCTCCGGCTTGAAAGCCCGCAGCCCCTGCGGGACTATCAGCGTTACCGGCAGAGCAAGGGGAGGCGTCTTCAGGAAATCTACTGGTCCATCACCGGCGGCTGTAACCTCCACTGCAGGCATTGCTACATGGGCGCGCCGAATCATGCCTACAAAGACCTGGACACCCAAACCTGCCTGGGCATTATCGATCAAATGGCCGAGGCGGGGGTGTACGGGGTTTCCTTCAGCGGCGGCGAGCCCTTAACCCGGAAGGATTTTTGGGAACTCACCGACGCCTGTTTGGAGCGGGGTATATGGCTACAAAGTATCTATACCAACGGTATGCTGGTCGACGACGCTTTTCTGGATAAGCTGGAAAAAAGAAACCTGAAACCCCGCTTTGTCATCAGTTTTGACGGTGTGGGCTGCCACGACTGGATGCGCGGAACGCCGGGGGTGGAAGAAAAAACCATAGAGGCGATCAAAAAAGTGATCTCCCGGGGATTCCGTATCCAGGTTTATACCACGGTCTACTCAGGCAGTATCGACGCTCTGATACCTACCTATGAATTTCTAAAAGATCTGGGTATTGATGATCTGCGGATAGCCACCACCATGATCAAGGGGGAATGGCGGAAAGAAAACATGGACGAGGTGCCCCTGGAGAAACGGCTCGCCGTATATCTTGAAATGTTCAAGCGCTATATGGCCGACGGACAGCCCTTCGAAATAAATGTGGAAGCCTTTGTGGGCTGCAAAAAGGGCGGCAAACCCTATGTACGATTGTCCCGGACCCACTGTACCGAAGAGGGGCTGAACGAGTATTGCTGTGATACAATGCGTCTGCGGCCCTATTTACTGCCCACCGGCGTGCTGCTGCCCTGCCCGGCGATGGTGGATACCTGTATAGAAAAGGATATGCCCAATATCCTTGACACTCCCCTGGCGGAAATATACAGCCGGCCGGACAACGCCTTCCGCAAACTGGTAACAACCCGCGTGAGAGATGTGGTGGAACACCATGAGGACTGCAAAATCTGTGAACACCGTTTTGAGTGCGGCGGCGGCGACCTGGCCTTCGGCATAACCGCAACGGACGACCCCCTGGGCAAGTACGATATGATTTGCCGCTTTTACAAAAACTACCGCGCCAAACTGCGCGAACTGATTGGGGCGTAGAAAAAAATCGCGTGTTTCCTGCGGATAAATCTCTCTATTTGTTGATTGTTGAATTTGCATAATTGGTGTAATCTATACAGTATGGAAATAAATAAAACGAGCACAGAAAAAGGTATAACCCTGACACTGAGCGGCAAGCTCAGCGCCGCCACGGCGGAGGAATTCGGCGGGGCGGTGGATGCGGCGGCGGCGGAAACGGACGCCCTGATTCTGGACTTTGCGGGGATCACCTACCTTGCCTCCGCGGGGCTGCGGGTTCTTATCGGGGCTAATAAAAAGCTTAGGGCAAAAAACGGAAGCCTTCGTATCCTTCATGTGGCAGAGGCCGTTCAGGAGGTCTTTGAAATTACCGGACTTGATGATGCCTTTGACATTCAGTAAGGGGCGCATCGGGGATTAGGCATCACCTTGCTATGAGATGATGGACAGGGTACACTGAAATATCGGAGGATAGAAAGCATGGCAGAAAGTATTTTTCGTAAGGAGAGCATGGATCAAATCTCCTCTCCCGAACAATTGAATGATTATATCCGCGTATCCAATCCGGGGATATGGATAGTCCTCGCTGCCATCATGGTGTTCCTGGCCGCCTGCGGGATCTGGGCGGTGGGCGCCGCCATTCCAACCACGGTTTCAACCCAGGCCCTGGCAATATCCCCGGACCGGTATGTGTGTTATCTGCCCCTGGATGCGGGGCGGAAGCTGCAAACCGGAATGACGGCCCAATTGGCCGGCGCAGCGGGTACGGTGGCCAGGGTGGGGAAAACCCCGCTTTCCTTTACGGAGGCGGCGGAAACTTTGCCGAACGACTATACCGCCTTCGCCCTGGGCCTTACGGACTGGAATATCCCGGTGGAGATTACCCTTGATTTGCCGGGTACAAATTCCGCCGGAACCTTAAACCCGGTTTCCATTACCACGGATATCGTTCGGCCCCTTTCCTTTCTTTTTAATTAGGGGATTTTCATGGCAGTACAGAAAAACAAAAAACGGCGCCGGATAGCTTCATGCCCTCAGATTATGCAGATGGAATGGCTGGAATGCGGCGCCGCATCCCTCACCATGGTCATGGCCAGCCATGGGAAGTGGATTCCCCTGGAGCAGGTCCGCGGGGACTGCGGGGTTTCCCGGGATGGTTCCAACGCCAAAAATATCCTGCAGGCAGCCCGGGCCTACGGCATGACCGCCAAGGCTTTCCGCCTGGATCCCGGGGATCTGCAGAATACGCCCCTGCCCTGTATCATCCACTGGAACTTCAATCATTTTGTCGTATTCCGGGGCTTTAAGGGAAAAGCGGCGATCCTTAACGATCCGGCCCGGGGAACAGTGAAGGTTCCCATAGAGGATTTCAACCGGTTCTTCACCGGCGTTACCCTGACCTTTGAACCCGCCGAGGGCTTTAAGAAGGACGGTAAACCCAAGAGTATTTTGAATTTTGCCCGTTCCCGTATGCAGGGCATGGCCCTCCCCTTTATTTTTATTCTGTTAACCGGAATTGTTTCTGCGATCACGGGGCTTATCAACCCGGTGTTTTCCCGAATATTTATAGACCGGGTGCTGTCCGGAACGAATCCCGGTTGGCTGTATGGGCTGCTCTTTGGGATGCTCTCTTTGGCGCTTATTCAGTTTATCGTTACTGTTTTTCAGTCCCTTTACCTCTTAAAGATTGAAGGCAAGTTCGCCATCACCGCTAACGCAGAGTTTCTCGCCCATGTGCTCAGGCTCCCCATGGAATTCTTCAGCCAGCGCATGGCCGGGGACATTGCCGCCCGCCAAAGTTCCAACCAGGTAATCGCCTCCACCCTGCTCCACACCATAGCCCCCCAGGTGCTCAATTTTATTATGCTGATCTTCTATCTGGTGGTGATGCTCCGGTATAGCCTGATCCTCACAGCGGTGGGAGTGGCCACGGTTTTACTCAACATAGTGTTAGCCCGCATCATCTCTAAAAAACGGATTGCCATAACCCAGGTACAGGCCCGGGATATGGGGAAACTCATCGGCGCCACCGTTGCAGGTATTGATATGATAGAAACCCTCAAGTCTGCGGGAGCGGAGAACGGCTTCTTTGAAAAATGGACGGGGTATCAGGCATCGGCAAACAGCGCCGCAGTACGTTTTACCCGGACCAATCAATTTTTAGGCGGGATTCCGGTGCTGTTACAGCAGCTGTCGGATCTGGTTGTTTTGGGTCTGGGGGTGTTTTTCATTATTAACCATCAATTCACGGTGGGTATGTTCATGGCTTTTCAGGGTTTTCTCCGTGCCTTTATGGAGCCCGTAAAATCCATGCTGGGTGCGGGACAAATCATTCAGGAAATGCGCACCAACATGGAACGCATTGAGGATGTGATGAAGTATAAGGCCGATATTCCTGCGGTGCGGGCGGATAAGGATAAAAAATACCGGAAACTTACCGGATCCCTGACCATGAAGGATGTATGTTTCGGGTATTCAAAATTGTCCGCCCCTCTGCTGGAACATTTTGATCTGGAACTGAAACCCGGCGCATCGGTTGCCTTTGTCGGCGCCTCGGGATGCGGAAAATCAACCCTGGCAAAACTTATCTCCGGTTTATACAAACCCTGGAGCGGAGAAATTCAGTATGATGGGAAACTGGCGCAGGAAATTCCCCATGAGGTGATCACCGGTTCCCTGGCGGTGGTAGATCAGGATATTACGATTTTTGGGGATACCCTGAGCAATAATCTTAAGATGTGGGATAAGTCCATCGAAGACTTTGAAATGATCCTGGCCGCAAAGGACGCCCGGATCCATGAAGATATTATGCTCCGGGAAAGCGGCTATAATTACACCCTGCTGGAGGGCGGCAGGGATTTTTCCGGAGGGCAGCGGCAGCGTATGGAAATTGCACGGGTACTGGCCCAGGATCCGTCAATCATTATTCTGGATGAGGCGACTTCATCGCTGGACGCAAAAACAGAACAGGAAGTGATGGACGCCATTAAGCGCAGGGATATTACCTGTATCATCGTGGCCCACCGTTTATCCACCATTCGGGATTGTGATGAGATTATCGTCATGGACAAGGGGAAGGTACTGGAACGGGGAACCCATGAGGAACTGATGAAACATAACGGGTGCTATAAAGAGCTGATCACCACCGAATAGGAGCATAGAGGATGAGTTGGTTTCAGGAACTGATACAAACACGTTTATTGAACGATGAGGAACTCCTTAAAGAGGCCTTTGTGGATCTATCCTCGTCGATAATGGGGGAAAGGGCTGCCTATACCCTGCTCCGGGGGGACGCAAAACAGGCGCAGAACGCCGTTGGGGCAATCCTCTCCTGTTTAGGGGCCCAGGCGCCCGGTCCCCTGGGATCCCCGGATCCGCTTGAGGAAGGTGAGAGTTTAACGGATCAGATCGACCGTATGCTCCGTCCTTCGGGGATATTGAAACGGGCAGTAAAGCTGAGAGGACGCTGGTA
Organism: Spirochaetia bacterium; assembly: GCA_025997615.1. GTDB lineage: Bacteria > Spirochaetota > Spirochaetia > Treponematales > Breznakiellaceae > BNUV01. Next base: position 10,018 of record BNUV01000073.1, on the reverse strand, counting down.
TAAAGACAGCATCGGCCCGCTTTTAGGCGAAAGGGACGGGAAACTTACTGCCCTTATCCCCAACGGATTTTCGGGGTACCACTATGTTGATTTTGATACCGGCAAAATCGTAAAAATACGGGCCGGTAATGCAGCGCAAATCCACAGAGATGCCTTTTGCTTCTACAAGCCCATGCCCCAGCGGGAGCTGAAGCTTGGGGATATGGTCCGTTATATGGTACATTCCCTGTCAAAGGCTGAGGTTCTTTTTTATATCCTGACCATATTCGTTACCACCCTGCTTGGATTGATCATCCCCGGAATTTACAATTTGGTATTCTCCACGGTAATACCCTCCGGACAAACCGGTTTACTGGGAGCGGTCATGGGCCTCCTTTTGGGGGTGGCGATTTCGTCGTTTCTGATCACCATATGCAAGAACCTGCTCCAGGCCCGGCATTTCACAATTATCAGCATCAATGTCCAGGCGGCGATAATGAACCGGCTGCTTGCCCTGCCGGCTTCCTTTTTCAAACGCTTCAGCGCCGGCGAAATGGCTGAACGGATGAATGTACTGACCCTGTTCTGCCAATTGGTTTCCAATACCCTGGTGTTCATCGGGATAAGCGCCCTGTTTTCCCTTATGTATGCGGGCCAGGTTTTTATCTACGCCGACGCCCTTTTGCTGCCCGCCCTGGGCACGGTTTTTCTGAGCCTGGGGTTTTCGGCTCTGGTGATCGGTGAAATGGCGAAGCTGACAAAAAAGAAACTGGAAAATGGCGCCGAGGTCAACGGCCTTGTTTTTCAATTATTCAACGGAATCCAAAAGATAAAACTGGTGGGAGCGGAAAACCGGGCCTTTGCCCAGTGGGCGCACAAATACAGCAGAACCGCGCAGCTCAATTTTAATCCCCCCCTTCTCATCAAGTACGGCGGGGCGGTCACCGGTTTGATTGGATTATTGGGGATGATCCTCATCTATTTCGTTGCGGGAAGATCCGGACTGGATACGGCAAATTTTATGACCTTCACCATGGCCTTCGGTATGCTCAGCGGCTCAATGCGCGCCTTTACCACCGAGGTGCCCGCTCTGGCCACCATAAAACCGATCCTGGATTTTATCAAACCAATCATGGAAGCGGTTCCGGAGGGCGCCGAAGAAAAGCAGATCCTCAGTCATATATCGGGAAACATAGAGCTGAACAATGTGTCCTTCCGCTATTCCGAAGATACCCCCCTGGTTATCGACAACCTTTCCGTACAGATCCGCAAGGGGCAGTATGTGGCCATTGTGGGAAAGACCGGGTGCGGCAAATCGACTCTGATCCGTCTGCTCCTGGGTTTTGAAAAGCCGCTTTTGGGGTCGATTTATTACGACTCAAAGGATTTGGAAAAAATAGATGTTAAATCCCTGCGCAGGAAGATCGGTGTGGTCATGCAAAACGGCAAGCTCCTCCAGGGAAGCATCTTCGAGAATATCATCATCTCCGCCCCGACGCTTACCCTGGACGATGCCTGGGAAGCGGCAGAACTGGCCGGCCTGGCGGATGATATCCGTGCCATGCCCATGGGGATGTTCACCATGGTGGCCGAGGGGGGCGGCGGCTTTTCCGGCGGGCAGAAACAGCGCCTGATGATAGCCCGGGCAATTGCAGCCAAGCCCCGGATCCTGTTCCTGGATGAGGCCACCTCCGCCCTGGACAATATTACCCAAAAACATGTGGCGGAAGCCCTGGGCAGGCTTAAGAGCACCCGGCTTGTGGTGGCCCACCGGCTCAGTACCATCCGCCAGTGCGATCGGATTATCGTTCTGGAAAAGGGCCGCATTGCCGAAGACGGTACCTATGAAGAGTTAATCGAAAAAGGGGGCGTGTTTGCGGATCTGGTTACCCGGCAGCGGATAGATCCTGCAATAATCGAGGTGAAAATATGATACTGATAGAACGGAAACAGGGATTAAAGGAAACTATCGAAGTAAAGGGCAAGATAGACGCCACGGCCGCTCCGGGTTTGGATCAGACCCTGCAGAAGGTGATCCGGGGAGGACTTGTCAATGAGATAATCCTGGATTTTTCACAGGTAACTTTTGTTGCCAGCATGGGGCTGCGGGCAATACTAAGGGCCCAGAAACTGCTGAATGAAAAAAAGGGAAAGCTTAATATAGTTAACATCTCAGAGGAAGTTCGGGATGTCTTTGCCCTGACCAACATGATAGATCTCTTTGTCCAGGATGAAAAACTGGTGATCATACAAAAAACAAAAACCCTGGTGGAATTGTCCCTGGCGGGGCATCTGGACGATGAAACCCTTTCGATCCTGACAGACTGCATTGAAAAGCTGGAAAAGGAAGGGATTGTCGACCTGCATCTGGATTGCGGGGGGCTGAACGTCGTGTCCGGGGATGCAGTACAGTATATAGAAAAAACCCGGCAGCGGTTGATATCTAAAAATGGAAGCCTTATATTACAAAATATACCCGCATCATTAAAGCCGCTTGTCGTGCAATAATTCGGGCAATGGGGGTAATAAATTTATACAGAGGTAAACCTATGGATAAAAAATTGACGGAGCTTAATTTGGAAAATTTATTGGATTACTACGTCAATTTTATTGAAGAGCCCCGGATCACCGGTATGATCGCCGCTGCCGGCAGGGCCGCCGGTCTTTCTGCCATGGCACTGGATGATGATCAGCTGGATATCGCCGCCGCCGGGGATGCGGATCAAATCCGCCGGCAGCAATTTGTACCGGAGCTTCCCGGTCAGGTAGAGAATGACAAATAAGGATTTCTGGCTCGACGATTTATACCGCCGATATAAAGACAAAGTTCTTGGATATATGCGGAAGAAGCTCAATTCCCAATCCGATGCGGAGGATCTCTGTTCCCAGGTGTTTCTGGAAGTAACCCGCTGCGCGGAAAAGTTTGATCCTCAAAAGGCTTCCGAATCCACCTGGATTTTTTCCATTGCCCGGAACCTTCTGAACCGGCGGCTGCGGGACCACTATACCCACCGGCGTATTGTCCGCTTTGAGCCGATTGGGGATCAGGAATTTGCGGACGATAAAACGGAGGAGATCGAAGAATTTGTCCGCAAGGATGAGCTTGCGGAGGCCCTTGCGGCGTTGGAGGAGGGTAAACGGAACATCGTAATCCTCTCCTTTTATTATGGCCTCTCTCCCGGGGAGATTGCGGAAAAGCTCGAGCTGACCTATTCCAATATATGTACCCTCAAATCCCGGGCTTTGGATGAGCTCCAGGAATTCCTGACTGAAAAAACACGATTGCCCTTTGGTAATTCAAAAACAAACTGATATAATTTTATAAAATGTAAAATTGCTGCCTGTCACCTCCCCCTCTTTTCTTTATCCTGTTGATGAATTAAAATTCACTTATGAATGTGATAGGAATTCTTTTCAGGATAGCCGGGAGTCTGGGCCTTTTTCTTTACGGGATGAAGGTGATGAGCGACGGTATTCAGCAGACCGCCGGAACACGGATGCGGCAGGTGCTGGGTTTTATGACCGGGAACCGGTTTACCGCAGTGACCACCGGTTTTGCGGTGACGGCAATCATCCAGTCGTCGTCGGCCACCACGGTGATGGTGGTTTCCTTTGTGAACGCCGGGCTCCTCACACTGACCCAGGCCATCGGGGTGATCATGGGGGCCAACATCGGCACCACCGTCACCGCCTGGGTCGTGTCCCTGGTGGGCTTTTCCCTGAAAATTTCCTCCCTGGCCCTCCCCGCGGTGGGGATTGGTTTTGTGATGTGTATTGCCAAATGGAAGCGGCAGGATTTGGGCGGGGTGATTCTGGGTTTCGGCCTCCTCTTTTTGGGCCTGGATTTCCTCACTAAATCCATGCCGGACTTGGGCGCAAGTCCTGAATTCCTCGCCCGGATAGCCTCGGTCTCCAACATGGGTTTCCTGTCCACCTTAATCGGCGCAGGGATTGGCCTCCTGATGACGCTGATCATCCACTCCTCCAGCGCCGCCACGGCGATTATGCTGACTATGGCCCACAGCGGGCTTATCACTTACGAGATTGCGGCGGCGATGATCCTGGGGGCCAACATAGGCACTACTATTGATGCGGCCCTGGCGAGCATTGGCACCAAACCTGCGGCCCGGCAGGCGGCGCTGGTCCACGTTCTGTTCAATGTTATCGGTACGATCTGGGCCCTGATTCTGTTCCACCCCCTTTTGGCGCTGGTGAATGTGGTCACCCCCGGAACGGTGGAAACGGACATCACCAATCATCTGGCCATGCTTCATACGATGTTCAATGTGGTGAACGCGCTTCTCTTTTTCCCCTTTGTAAAACCCTTTGCCGCCCTGGTTTCTTTTCTCATTAAAGATAACACCGCGGCGGGATATAGGCCCCTGGGGCCGTACCGGCTGGAATATAGCTCAGGTGTGATTCAGGACAGCCCCATGTTGAATATGGCCCGGGCGGAAAAAGAAGTCCGGGATATGGCGGGGATTGTTTCTTCCATGTATGCCCGGATCAGCGGATCCCTTAATTTGTTCCGGGAAACAGAAAATAAAGAAACTCTGGTGAATGATTTGGTGGAAGAGCTGAAAGAGAAAGAGGCCTATGCCGATGAAATGCGGGAGGCCCTGACCCAGTTCCTTATCGAATGTACCCGCCGTTCACCGGGGCAGCAGGCGGAACGGAATATTTCCCATTTGCTGCGGATTATTGCCGATCTTGAGGATATGACCGATGCCTGTTACGGTATCAGTCTGCTGCTGGAACGGAGTGTAAAAAAAGACCTGATTTTCAAAGGCGAGGAAATGGATGCCCTGCCCCCCTACGCCGGCCTGGTGGAAGAATTTTTAACCTTTGTCCGGGAACATCTGGGACATCCCCTGACTAATGAGCATACTCTTTACGCCAAAACGCTGGAACAGCAGATCGACAAGTCCCGGAACCATCTGCGAAAGCTGGGCCGCAAACGGATCGAAGCCGGCGAAAAGGTAAAAACCGAGCTGCTCTTCATCGATCTGGTGCGGCGTATCGAAGGGGTGGGAGATTATTGCTACAGCATTTCCGAGGCTCTTTCACATATGCGCTAAGGCTGCATCCGTTCCCATCAGATCAGTCTCCGGGCGGGGAGCATCGGCAGGACAAAAACTAAACGTTTCATACGGTGTCCGGTTTGCTCCTACGCAGAGACGGCGATTTTTTCCCGCACGAGTTCGCCGATAATTTCTGACGGACTATGATGACTTACCGCAGCTTTCGCTTGTAGCCATGTTGCCGTTACCGGATCAAGGGAAATCATGGTAAAACCCCTGCGGGTTAAAAATCCGGGTTTACCCATATCAATTTCTGGGGTAGTGCGAGTCCACAGTTCGTCCAGGGCATCCGCTTCTTCATCAGTCATTCTTGCCATAGTTTTTCCTCCAGATTGGCGAGGTTACGCCATGCTCCTCGGCATTTCATTGCGTGAAAAACATTCACGGTATGTCCGTCTATTTCATTGTATAATATTTCAAGGGGGTTGAGCCGCCTGTCCAAGCCTATAAGCAGATTTTTTTCTTCCTGGCGGGCAAGCTGAGGATAAAGGCTTGTGGTTAATATTGGGAATTGTTGAGGCTGCAACGCGCTAAAATTCGTAGTAGCCCCGCTCCTCGGCTATGGTTGTGGCGGGGCCGTGTCCGGGGCAGACGACGGTTTCGCCGTCCAGTGAAAATAACCGTTTAAGGCTTTCCCCCAGTTTGCGGCTGTCGCCCCCGGGAAAGTCCGTGCGGCCCACCCCCTGCCGGAACAAGGTATCGCCGCTGAAAAGAAGGCCCGCTTTGGCATCGTAAAAACCAACGCCGCCGGGGGTATGGCCGGGTAAATGCAATACGGTGAAGGGCCCTAAAACATCGCCTTCGGCTAAAAGCTTGCCCACCGTGACGCTGCCGGAACTGAGATAGGAAACATCATCCCGGTGGATGGCGATAACGGCCGCGGGGTATTTTTTGGCCAATGCGCCCAGGGCGGTCACATGGTCAAAGTGGCCGTGGGTCAGCAGGAGATACTGCGGCCACAGGTGCAGCGCCTCTATCCGTGCTATGATGGCCTCCGGGTCGGCTCCGGGATCGATCACGGCGCAAGGCGCTTCGCAAGGAGTTTCGCCATCCGGCGGAACCAGTTCCGGGGGCACATTCAGCGGGTAAATCCAGCAATTTGTTTCCAGGGCCCCTACGATGACCGGCGTTATGGTATAATTCATCATGGAAGAATGATACTCTGCGGCGGTCTGATTTACTAGTGATTCTGGCGTGGCCTTGAATTATTTGACGCATAGAACTATACTACTACTTGGATCCGTATAGAAATTATGGCATAAGGAATTACGAAAAATCTTATACGGATTCAGGTATTATCCGGAGGCTATCTATGAAGCAAGGGCAGCTTGTTGCAACCTGGATTAGTTTTATGAATACTGCCATTAGAAAGACATACGGGCTTTCCATAGGTCAGTATATACGGTTGGCACAAAAATATCACCTTATTTCTTTCCTTGCGGATAACTACGAATTACTCCATTACTATGGTACCATATCCGTAGTGGATGATGTTACCTGTTATATTGCGGAACAAGGCGGTACGATTGATGAGTTTTCAAAAGACCTGCCCTGAATTAGCTGCTCTCTTGTATCACGGTTCAACAATCGGCGTGAGTGCTATAGATTTAAGTTTAAGCGCCCGGGGCAAGGATTTTGGGCGGGGTTTTTACACTACCAGCCGACGTGACCAGGCAATTAAATTCGCTCGTCTCAAAGCAAAACGACTTGGCACGCAATATGGGTTTGTCAGTGTATTTCAGTACACTCATAATCCTGAGCTTGCCATAAAGAAATTCGACAAAGCTGATTCTGAGTGGCTTTCCTTTGTTTTAAAAAATCTAGGCACCTATGGCAATCCGCAATCGCAGGAAGCACAAGAGACAGCCATACGACTGTTGGATACCACCAAGTTATATAATCAGGTATTTTTTGGAACAAAATCGGCGATATCTTCCCTGCAATTCAAGGAGGTGTTTCAAGTTGGAATTAACTGACGCTCTGATTGATGGAGCCATTGATAGCATTACCGGCTTTATCGTTGCCAAAGCCGCAAAACGGTTTAATAAACCTATCGCAACAATAATGGAAGCTTTTCTCTTATCAAATACCTATCGGCTGCTTTCCGATAAAGACTCAGGGCTTTATTGGGATAGCCTGCCGGAAACATACACTATGTTTATAAAAGAAATAGGCTTTTCTATGGTGAATATCCCCAACGTTCTTTAGTTCCATAAGGACTAGTGCATCATTGGCAAGGTCATCACAATAGAGGAACTCCCGTAGCGGGGAATGGGCGGGAGGTCAAGGAGTTAACGGCTGTATTATTCGGTAAAAAATACATTTCCGTCAGTCTTGTTTATAAACTCGTATTTGATAGTTCGTGCAAGCCCTTCAATAAGTGTTACCGGGGCTTTGAAGTCCGTCTTCCTGATGTTCGCAGCATCAAACATGGTATTGGCACAAAACTTTTTTACCCTGATTGAACTAATAGGCAATTTTTTATGCAATATTTTCGCCAATACATCAAAACACAAACCGCCGAAATAACTTAACCAATAAGGCCAATGAAACAATTTTCCAGATTTATCCAATATTCGGTTTACTTCAGTAACGAGGGTATTCATGTCAAAGTCAGGCTTATCTATGTAGTTGAATAGATGTTCACCGTGGGTATTATTCAGATTGTATTCAATAAATGCCGCAATATTTTCCACATACGCCATTGATTTGAAGTTCGTCCCCTTCCCTACCATTGGAAACTGACCACCTGCTATTTGCCGCAACAGGTTGTATACGTTCCCGCGATTTTGTTCTCCAAAAATAACGGTTGGCCTGATGATGGTAAGGGAATTTTCAGGATTCGATACAAGCCACTGACGATACTTCTCCTCCGCCAGCCATTTGGTGCGTCCGTAATCGTTAAAGTAATTGATGCCGCCCGATTCGTCTGTTCCAAGGGGAGCAAATCCATATACCGCTACGGAACTGGTAAATATGATTTTCCTGATACCCAATTTTGTACAGACGTTACAGACATTTTCAGCGCCGGTTACATTCACATCATCGTACAGGGATTTCGGGGTAACATCGTCGCGGTGTTCGGCGGCAAGATTGATGACTACACCAGAACCGGCGATGGCTTTTTCCAATGTGTCCGGTTCACGGACATCGACATATACACGAAGGTGGGAATATTCCTTGCTATCGTTTTTATCGGCGATTGTTACGGTGTGCCCGGCATCGAGCAGACGTGCCGTTAAGCGGGTGCCGACAAAACCGGAACCGCCGATGATGATGATATACAATTTCAATACCTCAAAATAGATGAAATGGTCATAGTACTGCTGTTTTTTCCTTGCTCACTGCTGCCAGAACAGACAACATTTTTTTCGCTAAATAATCCTTATCAAATTGTTCCTTTGCTATTTTCTGCGCTTGCAGCCCCATTGTTTTTATATCAATAACCCCATCTGCTATCTTTATGAGCAAATCTGCCAATGCTGTTGAGTCATCAGGAGCAATCGTAAACCCAACATCATTATCCGCGAGAAAACTTTTCATCCAGCCATTGGTATTTTGAATAACCGGAACACCGGCTGCCAGGGATTCAAAAAATTTATTCGGTGAAGACGAAGCAAGAATCGGGCATCCCTTTAACGGCACCAAAGATATCATCGCAGGCTGCAAATATGCTACTAATTGCGTTTTAGGCATTAAGTCCAGGAAGATGAGATTCGTAATATCATTTTGTTCTGCATCCTCTTGTAATAACTTGCGGGATTGTCCATCGCCTATTAATAATATCAGGATGTCGTCTCTGCCTTTATTTTTTAATATTCTTGCCGTTTTACATAACCATTCAGAATTATTAACTTTTCCTATATTTCCGGTATATATTGCATATTTTTTATCTTTGTATTTACCGATATCAAAGTCAGAAGGTGTTGAAAAAAGAGGGATATTTGCAGAATTGGTAACCGATACCACTTTTCTATCAGGATACCGCCTTAAAATATCATCTACCATGCCAGGAGATAGGGCAATAATGTAGGATGCTGCCATATAACAGCATTTCTCCAGCCAATATGCCATTTTTATAAGCAGTTTATTTTTTAATACACCTAACTCAATTGCACCCTGCGGCCATATATCACGGACCTCAAAAACAAATTTTTTTTTACCGAGATACCTCGCAACCAATCCTGGAACGCCAACTGTAATCGGTCCTGACGATGCAACGACTACATCGGCGGGAAGAATAAGGGCATACCAGCATGAAACAAGCATATAAACAAACCATGTCAAAATTCGTTTTAAAGAACCCTGCTTATTATCCAGTTTCATGGAAATAATTTTTACGCATATACCATCATAAAACTGCGTTTCAAAGAATTTTTTTGTAGTAATATCTGATTTTGCAAAAGTACTGGTAACAACAGTTACTGAATGCCCCTCCCTAACCCAGTTTTTTGCAAACTCATAAACCCTGGTCCCCCATGCACCTTTAGGCGTAGAAAAGTTTTGGTAAAAATAAACTATTTTCATAAAATATTAATAGTTGTTTTTAGATATTCTTTAAAACTGATTTTTAATGTATTGTTTTCTTGAAATTGATTATATCCCTTCGGTATGTTAGTGGACATAATTTCAATATTAGTGGCGTCTTCGAAAACTATTTCCGTTTCTCCTATTTTTACTGAATTATTCTGTCTCTCAACAGTACAATTCGGTGCAATATGCAGGTATGCATTACCGGATAGAATCTCTCCGTTTAAGAAATCGGAAATAATTAATTGGTTTTCTGAAAATCGCCACTGTCGTTTATGTACTGCACTCACTTGAAGATATCCATCATGCTCGGCAATAATACTTTCTTCAGTATCTTCAAGGATTTTTACCATTGCGCGATTTCCAACTCTGAACGAAGACCAAATCTCCGATGAGTTCTTATCCAGAACCGTAACGGTGTTATGTGC
>BNUV01000072.1 GCA_025997615.1 Spirochaetia bacterium | reverse complement strand
CCCCGTGGCACAGCCTCCCGCAGGGCCCGCCCGAATGCGCGGCCCACCTCGCGGCTGTCAAAGGAAATGTAGGCGTCCACCGGCGTCCCCATGATCATGCGGTCATAGGCGATAACCGGAATCCCCGCATCCTTCACCTGTTTTATCGCCCCGGCGATAGCCTCGGTGTCGTGGGCGATAACCACCAGGAGATCGATATTCTGATTCACCATGTAGTTGATCTGGGCGATTTGCTCGCGGATACCGCCGGCGGAAAGCTGCACGATCACCTCCGCCCCCAGTTCCCGGGCCGCGCCGGTAAACACATTGAGGTCCTTGTTCCACCGCTCAATGATGAAGGTAGCTGTAGCGATGGAAAACCCGATGACCGGTTTGTCGCTTTCCTTTTGAAATCTGCCCGCCGCATTGCCGCTTGCTGCGCTGCCCGTATTACCAACCCCAGCCCCGGAACCGCCGGCCTGCTGTGTCCGTGCCGCAATCCATACCCCTGGCGCTCCTTGTCCCCTGCCGCCGGGCCCGCAGGCGCTTAGCAGGGGGAGTAACAGCAGGGAGATAAATATTGCTTGAAAAAGTTGCGTTCTATCCAGGGTCATGGTATTATTTCCTCTTTTATTTCTGGGAAAAAACAAGCTAAAAATCGAGTATATTTATCTTCTTTCTCGATGTTTTTTGCAGCTCGATATTTAGAAACATAGGTTGTAAACGATCCTTTATGATCTTGACTTCTAACATATTTTATATATTCCGTATTATTATTAATAAAATCAAGTACTAACCAAAAAATAATGGGACAAAATCCGCTGTCCTTTACATGGGCAAAATGATGCATTCTTTCTAAACCGGCCCGAATTTTTAGTTTTTGTTTACAAACAGCGCAAACGTACTCATCATCATTATTTTGTATATTTTCTTCAAGTTGTCTTCGAAGCTTGAATCTTTTTTGTTCCCCTTGTGATAATAATTCATCGGTCATGTATAATTGGCCTGTTTTGATATTGAGTATTTTATCCACAGTATAATTCATATATTACGCCTATTATTCGCAAAAAAATTTAATTCCTTCATCCTCGCTTCTGTAAATAGAAATACAGATCGTCTCTATCAACATTTTCTTTCAACATTTTTGCCTTTTCACCTCCATTTTTAGCTTGTTTATTGGAGCTATAAGTCCTTATATTACAAGGAGTTACGCCTTCTATCAACATTTTTGCCTTTTTTTAAGGCTTATTTCCAGATTTATTTGAGGAAGAATTGTTGATAGAATATCTTGTCCAGCGGCTTTTCCCGACTGCCTTTATGGTACCTTTTTCCCTCATTTTGTCTATGGCAAATTTAATCTGCCGAGGTTTTATCTCCTTTCCTATTCGTTCATTTATTTCGCTTACTGAACTGTTCGGATAAATAGATAAATCCTGGAAAATCAATTCCGTTAATCTGTAGCCTTCGATACGTTTTAACGTCGTTTTTCCTTTAAACCTTGCCCGTTGAAGTATCTGGGGTCTTATAAAATACTCTGTCCCTTTGGCTTTTCCTCGTGAATTGATAATTCCATAGTCAGGCAGTTTGCCCACCCACTGCTTGACAGAACCAGCGCCTGGCAGCCCAAGTGTTTTTGCCAGTTCTAAAGCCGATAATGTCGTATGTTGAGCAAGAAGGCTCAAACATATTATTTCTTTTTGATTAAGCTGAAATTCATCGTTGATTCTGCTAAGAAGTGAAATAATTTCAGGTTTTATTATTTTTTTATTGATTATTACCTGTACTCTGTCATCAATATCTTTTATCTCTGGCGGCTGTTTTCCGTTTACCAATAATGTTTCATATATCTTATCATAACCAGATCCTTCCCTTTCCATTAATTTCAAATCATAAAATATTTGGGCAAGCTTATCATTCCTTCTTACTGTTTTATGAAGAATGTTGGAGGGGGTAACACCTATCGGCAATGATCCAGGATTATGAATCTCAAGACAGTTAGGATACATATTGATAAATATATCTCCCCGTGTAGTGTAGGGATGATGTACCAACGCATTGGTTATCAGTTCACGAATTACTTCTTCCTCGTAATTGGAAATAAACCGTCTGAACAAACCATCGGATATTTCAACACCTTCCTTCCAATCAGGTATCTGTGTCCATACGGCTTCGATTAATTCAGCAGGATTTAGGGAAAAATCATCCCATACTATTTTATTGACTCTGTTTTCATTCTCATCATATTTTAAAAACTGAATCACCGGAGCATAAGACAATTTGGCCCTGTCGGATCGTCTGCCAACCCATAGTACACCCAAATTTGTCAGGTACTCAGAATCTGCCATAAGATAATAGTCTAATAGTTCATCATTATTTTTTTGTTTTACAAATGGCGAGACCCTCTCAGAATTTCTTACGGCAAAAACAAAATCTTCCATCTTTTGAGGGTCATAATTATTTCTGAAAATAGTTCTGACAGGTTTTGTTTCCCATATAAAAGATGGTTTATCGGTTAACAATCTCATTAATTCATCAGGGGGCAAAGGCATACAAGAATCTGATAGTCTATAATAATATTGCCCATCGGTTGTTGAAGCTATCGTCGCCTGACTTTGAAGAACTTTTAACACAATAAATGAACTATCGTTTTTCGCCATTTTTGTTTCTAAAACAATACCTGTATTGATCGTCAGTTCTGCTATTCTTCTTTGAATAATAGCAGGGAGTTGCGGATCAATTTGCTGATCCTCCGGCGGTATATCTCCATTATCTTCTATGCCAATAATAATTGTACCACCTCTTGCATTAGCAAAACCGACACATTCTTTAGCTAATTCCTTCCAATTAGCCGTCTTGCCGGTGACAATACGCAGTGATTTTTTCTCCGTGTAAAGATCTTCTTGTATCATTGACAGGCCCCCTCTACAACCTTTTTAATCTTCCCCTCATACCCTTGTATCAATTCCCGGCAACCGTCAATAGCCTTCCATATCAGCCTCTATAGTATCCACAATTTCCTGCTGTATGTCAAGTGACGGCAAGGGAACCTCGAATTCCGAAACATATTGCACTGGCAACCGCTGTAAGCCCCCTGTTCCGGTCATTTTTGTTTTTCCACTCATTAAAAAATCATTGGATGAAATATACGGATAAATGTATTCCACCATAATTTTTGGCGGCAGTTTTTTTGTGGGGCAAAGCTGGGACATTCTTACGTTAGATGCCTACGGGTTTACCGAAGCCGCCGTCCCCTTTTTCAGAAAATATGTTCCGGTGAATCTGAAATTTGCCTACACCTACAATGGTTTGCCGGATTACGAAACACATATACACACGATGCTTCCCCTCATTCAAGCAGGCTGGCGGTATTTCGGATTTTCCATTGGCGAGACACTGCGGTTTACGCATTTTAGTGATGGCCCCGCTTTGTTTGAACCCATTCTGACCTTGACCAACCGCTTTCGCCTGACTCCGCTTATTTCTATCGCCGGTGAAATGAAGATCGATATATCGGGAAACGTGGGTCATCTTACCAGCGTTTACGGGCTCTCGTTCAGGGAAGGGATGATATTTACATGGTAACCAGAATTATCGCCGTATCCTGTATGGCAATCCTGCTTTCCGTATGTTCCCTGCCGACCTATTATGGAGAGAACTTATCGGCTCTACCGTGTACCGTATTGATTCGTCCGATACATCCTTATTTTTTCTGGATAATGCCAACGCATCCTTCGGTTATGATCAGATACAGTGGCTTGAGGATGGGCTCAAAACAGCGAAAAAAAACACCTTTGTTTTTGCCCAGGAAAATCTTTTCATAAACGGATCGCCCCCGGATTATGAACAAACTACCGATATTCGGGAATAGGCAAAGATCATGTCTCTGCTCAAAAACCGTTGTCATATACTGTTTACCGGCCATCTTCACAAACAGGTTGTAAAAGAATCAGGCGGGGTGTCGTACATTTTACTGGAAAACTACGGCTCCACTGATGCTACAGGGGTGTTTTGCCGGGTATACGTATCCGGGGATGCGGTATCCTGGGAATTCGGGGAATAGACTGACCGGCCGCCTTGCCGCTGGCGGCTTACACGCTGAACCGGTAGCCCGCGCCCCATACCGTTTGTATATGAAGAGGATTTATCGGATCTTTTTCTGTCTTTTCCCGCAGCCGTTTAATGTGAACCGTGACTGTTTTAATATCACCGTACATGTCCTCGCCCCAAATCCGGTCATATAACTGCTCTTTGCTAAAAACTTTTTCCGCGTTTGAAACAAGAAAATAAAGCAATTCGTATTCTTTATTGGCAAGGATCACTTCTTTGTCAAAGGCATATACACGCCTTGTTGCGGGGTTAATTTTGAGATACCCCAAATCTATTTCCGTATTCGCATTTGTGCCGGTACCGGGGCCACCGGAGCTGCCGCTCTTCAACCGTTCATAGCGGGCCAGATGCGCCTTTACCCGTGCCACCAATTCCGTGGGGGAAAAGGGTTTTGAAATGTAATCGTCCGCGCCTATGCCCAGGCCGCGTATTTTATCAACATCTTCAACACGGGCGGTAACCATGAGTATGGGCACGTCAATTTTTGAACGGATCTGGCGGCATATCTCAAAACCGTCCTTGCCGGGCAACATAAGATCCAGCAATATCAAATTAAAGTTTCCCTCAAGAGCGCGCTCCATGCCCTTTGTACCGTTGGTTTCATGCTCAACTTCAAAGCCGTTCATTTCAAGAAAATCCCGTTCGATGTCGGCCATCGCCTTGTCGTCTTCAACAATAAGTATTTTCATGGCTTTGAATGTTCCTTATCCTGAATAACCGGAAGGCTTATAACGATGGAAAGTCCGCCGTTTACAGGTAATTCCGCATGAATCGTGCCGCCCATGCGCCGTATGGTTTTATCGGCAATGGCAAGCCCCAGGCCCGATCCTTTCTTTTCGCTGTTACGCGAAGGGTCGGCGCGGTAAAAAACGTCAAACAATTTTTCCAGATCTTCACGCGGGACGCCGGGGCCCTTATCGGTTAAGGTAATGACAGCCGCAGTGTCAGAGGCAGAACAGTTGACAGAGAGCACACCTGTTTCGGTGTTTTTGTATTTTACGCTGTTTTCCAAAATGTTGATGATAACATTTCGCAGTTGGAGATAATCGGCATTAACAAATACATTTTCGACATTTTGTCCCTGGGTAATTGTAAGACCGCGCCGCCCGTATTCATCGGTGAGTTCATTCAGCATTTCAGACAGAGTATGCCCCAGATCGATTTTCTGCATGGTTACAGGATATTCGCCGATGTCCAGTTTTGAAAACAAAAACAGTTGATTTATGATATGTTCCAAATCGCCTGTCTTATTTTTGATGATGTTAAAATAATTTTTTCGTTTTTCCTCGGTTGATGCCACACCGGTTTCTATTCCTTCAAGATACGCCTTAATGGACGTAAGGGGAGTCCGCAAATCGTGGGAAATACCGGCGAGTAATTCGCGGCGGTTGTTTTCGTATTTTTCATGTTCCGCCGTAATCTGCTTTACCAGCCTGCGGGTAAAAAATAAATTGCTTGCAAAAAAGATCCCCGTGATGAGGGCCATTTGTCCCAGTAAAAAGAGGTACATGACCGGCATGTATTTCGTTGCAATATCCTCAGGCGGTCCTTCGTTTTGGGGCAAGGGCATTCCAATCGCCTCGAATATAAGGAATGCAAAAACGCGCACAAAAAACAATGCGATTATACAAGGCACAATCGGCACTACAAGCATCAGGATATTGGTAATAACCATTCGCCGTTTAATAGTCATGATACCTCACTATACCATACAATAAACACTAGCGCAACCTTGCGCCGGTTAAATACTCTATATCCAAAAGCGCAGATATATAGTTGAATTGTTCACCAAGCAAACCCTGACGCGCCTGATTAAGGGACAGCTCGGCATCCTGAACTTTCGAAAGATCAACACGGCCATTTCTGTAGGCCGCTTCAGTTAATTCATAGTTTCTTGAAGCGAGTGTTATGTTTGCTTCAAGGGCGGCTATTTGAACCCGGGAAAGCTCCAGGGTGTCCATAAGCTGCTGCACCCCGTTTATCACTTGCTCCCTTTCCTCGACCTGTTGAATACGGAGTTTTGCCATATCGGCATCTATGTTTTTCACCTGCTGCCGGTTGGAGGAAAACGGCAAAAGGCCGGTAAGATTCCAGACAAGGCTGGCGGAAAAACTGCCCTTATCCTGCCACGGTTCCGGTGTGCCGTTGCCAAGGGCTGTAAGGGAAGCCATGGGCTGTAATCCAAAACTTAAGTTTAAAGACGGCGTAAACACCTGAAGGTTAAGCGCCTTGCGCTGGACGGTGAGCATGTCAATGTTTTTTTGCAGTGTCATTTCGGCCCGTGTTGTTGTACTTTGAAGCGCCGTTTCCTCAGACGCTTTTTCTGAAATACCGGAGATTTCAATGGCTCCTTCAAGCTCTATTTCCGTGCCCGCTTTCATGCCAAGCAAAAGTGCAAAAGCATTTATGTTTTGTTTCAGGGCGTGTTTTGTTCTTAACACCTCCGGTATTTGGTTTTGGTATGCCACCTGAGTCTGTAAAAAATCAAGTTCGGATATTTTACCTGCCCGGTAATTTTGCCCTGAATCCGCAACACGGTTTTGAGCTGCCAGGAGGTTTTCTTCACTTATTTTGATGCTTTCCTGCATCAAAAGGAGATTGTAAAAAAGTTTCCGCACATCCCGTTCAAGTCTTTTTTGCGTTTCCTCAAAGGTGATTTTTTCCACATCGTAACCGGCCCCGGCAACTTTGATTGTTTCGATCATTGCCAAATTAAAATTCAGCGAAATGCCCGCACTGCCTGCCATGTTCCAGTGGTCTTTTTCGGTAAGCCCCGGGGCACCCATAATCTCATTGGCGCGGATGATTGATGCGCCCACTTCAACACCGGGCAGCAAAATGTTCCAGGCGGTTTCGGATGCACGTTTTTGTGTTTCCAGATCAATCGAACCGCTTTGTATCTGACGGCTGTTTTGCAGGGCGTACCCGACTGCCTCATCTGCCGTTAAGGCAATGACTTTGTTCTCCTCTGCGTTGACAACAGCGCAGAGCGCACAGAATACCACCAGGGTAATTGTTTTATTTTTCATACAAGGGCTCCTTGTTGATGATCGAATACATCACCGGTATAAAAAACAGCGTGATAAATGTTGCCGAGCTTAAACCGCCGATGATGGCAAGGCCTATGGGCTGGGTCAAAGTTGCGGAAGCGCCGGGGAAAAACGCCATTGGTACAACACCCAAAATAGTGGTAAGGGCAGTCATGAGTACCGGGCGGAGGCGGGTAACACCTGCTTCAAGACAGGCGTCCATAACGGATACATTATCGCGGCGCACCAAGAGATTGATGTGATCAACAAGGATGATACCGTTGTTTACCACAATTCCTGCCAGCATTACGAAGCCCATCATCGTAAATGCGGAAATTGCAAAACCGGTGATAACATGGATTGCGACAACGCCGATGAGCATGAGCGGTATCGTGCA
Organism: Spirochaetia bacterium; assembly: GCA_025997615.1. Classification (GTDB taxonomy): domain Bacteria; phylum Spirochaetota; class Spirochaetia; order Treponematales; family Breznakiellaceae; genus BNUV01. The sequence continues at coordinate 9,576 of BNUV01000072.1, read as the reverse complement.
GAAATTGATAATCGGGTCTTTGAAACTTTCGTACTGGCCGGCCATCACGCCGAACACCAACAGAAGCGCCATAATCAGCACCATAATAAAGGCGTTCACCATGTTTTGCGTTTCGGTGCTTTCACCGGCGTAGGTAACTTCGTAATCGGTGTCCGCAAGCAGCGCTTTAACTTCCTTTTCAGCGTCCGCCAGATTATGGCCGGCCACTACATTGCCGGTGATATGAATGACCCTGTCCTGATCCTCCCGGGAAATCTCCACGGGGCCGGTTCCTTTGTCAAGAATTGCGAAGTTGGATACGGGAAGGAGCAGCCCTGAGTTCGCACGGACAAAAATCTGGTCTAAATCGGGAATCTTTTTGCGATCCGCTTCCTGCAGCATAAGCACCACATCGTACTGATCGCCTGAGTAGCGTAATGATGTGGCGGTTGTACCGTTCATGGATGCGGCAATTTCCGAAGCGATACCGGCAACATTCAAACCGAAGTTGTAGGCGCGCTGCCTGTCGATATGCACCGACACTTCCGGCAGGCCCGCATTCATGTCGATGGCGAGATCGGTAACGGATGCGATATTGTGCTTGTCAGAGAGGAGTTTTACGATATTGTTTGCATCGGTGTAGCCCTGGTGTACATCCTCTATATGCAGCACCACATCAATGTCGGAACCGCCGAACATATCAGCCATTTCATCGGAAAAGGAAAATACCGTGTTCGGAAAATCCGCCCAATGGGCGCGCAATTTTTGCATGACGGTTTCGCTGGAGTCAGCGCTCTTGTCGTCAAGGTCAAGCCTGATAACGAGTTCGCCCTTATAACTACCCTGCGCGTCAAATGAAATATTGCCGGTGTCGCCCGCCGTCGCCACGATGCTCTTTATGCCGTTTATTTCCCGTTCGGCGTATTCTTCCATTTCAAGCACCAGGGCGAGGGTGTCTTCGTAAGGAGTACCCAGGGGCATTTCCACAGACATGGTGACGGTGTCCGCATTCATCGAAGGCATAAGCACCACGTTCAGTTTTGTGAGGGCAAGGGCCGAACCGGCAAAGGCGGCAATCACCAGAGTAATGGTCACCGCCCTGTGGCGCAGAGCCGCCTGTAAAGCTTTGCGGTAGGCGTGCGCAATTCCGTCAAGCGCCCCGCCTATGGCTTTGTCGATAGCGGCGAGTGCGGGATTTTTCAAAGGCTTTTCTGCTTTTGTGTGCAGGGGTAAATATTTGCTTGCCAGCACCGGTACCAGAAACATTGCCACCACAAGAGATGACACAAGGGAAATAACAATCGTAAAGATCAAATCCTGGAGCAGTATGCCGATTATTTCCAGGTCATTTTTGAAGATGAACATCGGCAGGAACACGCAAATCGTGGTGAGGGTTGACGCGATGATTGATGAGAGCACCTCATCGGTGCCAAGCACGGCGGCGACCGTAGGCTTTTCGCCCTTCTCGCGGAACTGAAAAATATTTTCCAGAACAACGATGCTCGAATCGACCACCATGCCAAGCCCCAGGATGAGCCCGGCGAGGGTCATCATGTTGAGGTTGATCCCCACAAGGCTCATCACGAGCATGGTCATCAAAACTGAAAGGGGAATTGAAATGCCGACGATGATCGTGCCGTTTACATTGCGCAAAAAAACCAGCAGCACAAGCATGGCAAGGGCTATGCCGAACATGGCGGATTGGATAAGTTCATTTATCATGGCCCGGGTTTGTGTGGTGTCATCCATGGTTACATCAAGTGAAACGTCCGCGGGCAAAACCGCCTTGAGTTTATCCATCCGCGCATATACTTCATCGGCAATGGCAACGGAGTTTTTACCGCTCTGTTTCATTACCGCCACGAACACGCCCTTCTGCCCGTTGACGTACACCTCGGAAGAAGCGTCTTTGTAACCAAAAGAAACTTCCCCAATATCCTGCAGGCGAATATCCGCGCCGTTTATTTTTGCGACCACCGTATTGGCGACATCGGCAATGGACTCAAATTCGCCGGATGTTCTGATAGCGTAATTAACCGCGCTGCCGGAGTTACCGTCCCTGATATAGCCCGCACCGAGTTCCATATTCTGCACCGCAAGGGCGCCGGCAATTTCGGTAATTGTCACCTTGTAGGCGTCAAGGCGGTTCTGCGAAATTTCCACCCGCACGATTCTGTCCGCGCCGCCTTCAACGTTAGCCTCCGCCACGCCGTCAATTTGTTCGAGCCGCGATTTCAAAACATCCTTTGCCAGCGCGCGCAGTTCATTTTGATCCAGCCTTGGGCTGGAAAGGGCGATACGCAAAATCGGGATGGAATTCGGATCAAAGGTGGCCACGAGAGGAGCGGCTGCATTATCCGGCAGCGCCCCCCGCGTGCGGTCAATATTTTCCCGCACCTTGTTCGCCTGCATATCCAGGTCCACGCCGTAGTCAAATTCAAGAACAATCACGCTGGTGTGTTCCCTCGATGAAGAACTTGACTTTTTGAGGCCGCTGATGTTCACCAAACTTGATTCCAGCGGCTTGGTCACCGTTTTTTCCACCGTCTCAGGATCCGCGCCAGGATAGGTTGTTGCCACCACAAGCATGGGCATTTCCATGTTGGGCAGCATTTCAACCGCCAATTTCCCCGCCAGAAATACCGCCATCATCGTAATAAGGCCGAACACAATAATCGTAAGTACCGGACGGCGCACCACATTTTGCGTGATTGACATATCGATCCCCTTATTTCCGTACCAGCACTGCAACGCCGTCCGAGAGAAACTGCTGTCCCTGAATGACAACCGCATCCCCGATAGCCAGCCCGTTTTTGATTTCGGTGATATGATCAACCGTAACCCCTGTTACAACTTCCCGTTGTTCGACTTTGCCGTTATCAAATATATACACATACTTTATGCCCGATTGTTCCCCCACCGCTTCGGCGGGAACGGTTACCACATTAGCGTAGGTCCGGGTGTTGAGTTTAATATGGGCAAACATACCGGCGTTGATGCGGCTATCTTTATTTGTAAAGTTAAGGACAATTTTTTTTGTACGCGATGCTGGGTCTAAGATCGGCGACACCTGGGTAATCTTCGCGGTAAAAACTTCACCCTGAAATGCCGGGAGTGTTACTGTTGCCGCAAGGCCTGAGCGCAGTTGGCTTACTTCGCGCTCGGGAATAAGCGCCTCAATCTGTAAATCATCCGCCTGGGCAATACTGGTGATGATGCTTCCCTGTTGTACGGTAGACCCCACCGCCAGCGGCACGGCGCAGACAATGCCGGAAATCGGTGCGTACACGGAACTTGCCATGTACTGTGCCCCGGCGCTCGACGGGTCAACCTGGGCGATAAGATCGCCCTGCCGCACCCGAGTTCCCAGCGCCGCTTTTACCGTAACAAGTTTCCCCGCTGTTTCGGACAAAACCGCCACCTGGCCCTCGCTCACGATGTCGCCGTTTACCTCGAGGATAGCCTGGAGGGTGCGCGTTTCCACCGCCGCCGTTTTTACCGAATAGACCGGTATTTCTTCGGCTGCCGTTTCTGTCAAAGCCTTGCCGTCCTGGGCCGCCAGTACCGGAATGAACACCAATGCCGCCGCGATAAACGCCGTTACCACAAACACCATGAATTTCTTTGTTTTCTTTGCCATAATAAGCCTCCGCCTGCTTCGTTTGATATGACAAATCTATAAAAGAAAAGTGAACAGGCAGCAAACTGAAGGTAAACTTTGGGTTAAATAAATATGAACAAATTATTAACAGGCGGTACAGGTTGACGCGGGAACCTATGAATATACGTAAAACTACATTATACTGTAGATAATTATATATGAACATTTTTGATATCATAGGCCCGGTGATGATCGGGCCTTCCAGCTCCCACACTGCCGGGGCGGTGAGGATCGGAAGGGTCAGTTGGAAGATTCTGGGGGACGATGTTGCCAAAGCGGAAATCGGTTTGGCGGGATCATTTGCCCAGACCGGCAGGGGCCATGGAACCGACCGGGCTCTGGTCGCCGGCCTCATGGGCATGGACACCGACGATGACCGCATCAAACACAGTTTTGCGGTTGCAAAAGAGCAGGGGCTTGAATTTCATTTTTCTGAAATAAAGATACCCCACGCCCATCCGAACACGGTAAAACTCCATTTGACCGGCAAAACGGGAAAGGAATGTGCCGTTCAGGGATCATCCGTTGGGGGCGGTAATATCATTATCACCAGTGTGAATGAAATGGAAACTGAATTGACCGGTGGTTCCGATACCCTCATCATTGCCCACAGGGATATGCCGGGGATGATTGCCGCGGTAACTTCCCTTATGGCGGAACACGGGGTCAACATCGGAAACTTCAAGCTCAACCGCCCCCACAAGGGTTTCCAGGCAGTAATGACCGTGGAGATTGACGGCGCCATGGATCGGAATACCATAGCGCATCTGCGGGAGATGCCCCATATTGACAGTGTGGTATATCTCCATGCGAACCAGTAACAGGAGCGGTAAACCATGCTGGAATATCATTCAATAGGCTTGCTTGCAAAAACTGCGGAAGAACAGGGCCGCAGCATTTCAGAAATAGTGCTGGAAGATCAGGCGGAAACTCTGGAAATCCCGGCGGAAAAAATTTTTAACACCATGCGGGAAAGCCTTGAGGTAATGAAGAAGTCCGCGGAAACCGGGGCCGATGAACACATCAAGTCAAACAGCGGCCTTTCCGGGGGCGATGCTTACCGCATGACCCGTTATGCCGCCGGCCATCCTCTTTCCGGCGATTTCTGCGCCCGCGCCATTGCCCGGGCAATCGCCATTGCCGAGTGCAATGCCTCCATGGGAAAAATTGTCGCCGCCCCCACTGCGGGTTCCTGCGGCATTCTCCCCGCCTCAATCCTTACGATGATGGAAACATACGGCGTGGATGAAAAAAAAGCGGTGATGTCCCTCTTCACCGCCGGGGCCATTGGCATGGTGATCGCCAACGAGGCAAGTATCGCCGGCGCAGAAGGGGGCTGCCAGGCGGAATGTGGAAGCGCTGCCGGCATGGCCGCCGGGGCCCTGGTGGAAATGCGGGGGGGCAGCCCCGCCATGGCGGCGGAGGCATGCGCCATGGCAATAAAAAACCAACTGGGCCTGACCTGCGATCCCGTGGCGGGACTGGTGGAGGTGCCCTGTATCAAACGCAATGCCGGGGGCGTCATGATCGCCATTGCCGCGGCGGACATGGCCCTGGCGGGCATCAAAAGCGTTATCCCCGTTGACGAAGTAATCGCGGTAATGCGCGAAATCGGCGAAGCCATTCCCTCAAGCCTACGGGAAACCGCGCAAGGCGGCCTGGCCGCAAGCCCTACAGGCCTCGCCTTAAAACAAAAAATCTTCGGATAATACGGTACATTGACACTTCCCCCAACAAATTACTACCATATAATCATCGTAATAAAAACAAGGAGAAAATCAAAATGGGAATAATCGAAAAACTCAGGCTTGATGGCAAAAAGGCTTTGGTAACCGGCGGCGCCCGGGGGATTGGCTATTCAATTGCCACAGCTCTGGCGGAAGCGGGGGCGGATGTGGCGATTGTTGATATGGACGAGGCGGCGGCAAAAGAGGCGGCGGAAAAAATCGCCGGAGCCACGGGCAAAAAAGCTATTGCCCTCAAGGCAGATGTGGCGAAAAAACCCGAAGTCGACGGGATGATCGAATCGGTTCTTAAAGAATTCGGGCGCCTTGACACGGCTTTTTGTAATGCGGGGATCTGTAAAAATATTCCGGCGGAAGAAATGTCCCTGGAAGATTGGCAAAAAGTCATCGACATAAATTTGACCGGGGTTTTTCTTACGGCCCAGGCGGCGGGCAAGGTGATGATCAAACAGGGCGGCGGTTCAATTATCTGCACCGCGTCCATGTCGGCGCACATTGTCAACGTTCCCCAGCCCCAGTGTTCTTACAACGCATCCAAAGCCGGCGTTGTGCAGCTTGTCAAAAGCCTGGCGGTGGAATGGGCGCTGAAAAATGTGCGGGTTAACTCCATAAGCCCCGGTTACATCGGCACGGACCTGACCCTTTCTTCGCCGGTGTTAAAACCGTTCATCGAAAAATGGAACGCCATGGCCCCCTTAAAAAGACTTGGGCGGCCCGATGAACTGCAGGCCATGGCGGTTTACCTTGCCGGAGACACCAGTGCATTTACCACCGGCGGCGACTTTATCATCGACGGGGCTTTTACCTGTATCTAGGGCGCCGATAGATATTACTCCGTCGCAAAAGAAAGTTTGATGCCGTTGGTACGCACAGCGGCCCAATTCCCTTTGAGGGGAATATCTTTTTGATCGACGGTGAAAAAATAATAAATCTCCCCCTCTGGATCCGAAGGATCGTATACCCGCACTTCCCCCGTGTTTCCATCCGCATGAATTTTTACCGGAATGGGGTTGTCAAGGGCGCCGAGGAGATAGCTCTCCGCATATTCGTTGATGTCGATGCTGTCCACCAGATCCATCCGGCTGTTGGTGCGGCTACGGTATATTTGGGCGCTGAAGCCCTTGGGGATGGCGGGGTTGCGGGGATTTTCGTCATAGTTGAGCCATAACAAATAAGAATTACCACATCCCCAGGAGGCACCGTTATAAACGGTATCGGCAAAAATATGGATGCCAAAACCCCCGTGGCCGTCCTCGGCGCCGTCTTCGTAACGGACGTCGAATTCGTACAGCATGGGACCGTTCTGGGCCACCCTAAGGTTGACCTTGGCAAGGCGGGCTTTGGTATCATTTTGATATACCCGGCTGCCGGCAATAGTCCAGGCGCCCGAGGCAAAACGATGTTCCGGCAGGTTAACCTGGGCAAAGGCGGAAACGGCGGCCCAAAAAATCAACACAAAAAAGATCGTTCTTTTCATAGTGTAACTCCTGCCTTATTTTACCATAGAATTTCAAAATGTATAGGGATTTTTAAAATTTTTTACTTCAACGATCCTCTGCGGCGCTTTCCGGGGGTAATGCCCCCTCACTCCAGCCGCCCCTGCTGCCGGTAACTGAAATAACTTGTCGATGAAAAAATCAGATGATCCAGAAAGTGAATCCCCAAAAGGTCCGCCGCTGTTTTCAGGCGGTAGGTGATATCATTATCCTCCGTGGAGGGAACCAAATTCCCCGAGGGATGATTATGGGCCACGATCACCGCGCAGGCCCGGTCCAGCAGAGGATCGGCGTACACTTCACGGGGGTGGACGATGGTGCGGTTTACAAGGCCGATGGTAACGATTCTTATAGCCAGAAGCTCGTGGGCGCCGTTCAGGGAAAGACAGATGAACTGCTCCTGCCGGCGATCGGCATAATGGCGGACCAGGGCGAAGGTGTCCGAAGGATGCCTGACCCGGACCCCGGTAACTCCCCATTTCCGGCGGCCGAATTCCAGCATGGCCACAATGCTGCAGGCCTTGCCCTCCCCCACGCCGGTGAGCATACAAAGCTCCTCCACCGAGGGAATTTCCTTTTCCCGGTCCAGATACTCCAACAATTCCTGGGCCAGGGCGATAACATTTTTCCCCCGGGTACCCACGTTGAGGAGGATCGCCAAAAGCTCCCGGTCCGCCAAAGACTGGACGCCGCCGCTGATGAGCCGTTCCCGGGGACGGTCTGCGGTGGGCAGAGATAGTGGGCCGGAAAACAGGGTAATACCGCCTGAGTCCTTCACTTCGATTTTTTCGATATAATCGGGATAGGTGATTTCTTGCATACCCCTTTTATGCCCTCATGCTGGAGTATGCTTTAAGCCGATAGGAAAGATATGAGTTTTTTTTGCAAAAAAAATTTTATATGGATATTAAGCCTGGGGCTGTTCATCACCTGCGCCGGACAGCCAAAATCCGCCCTTCCCCCCGAGGAGCCTCCTCCCATGACCGGCGGGGAGAATAGTGTTTCATCAGAAAAATCTGCTGAAAAACCTGCCGAAAAGCCGCCCGATGCCGGAAAAGCCCCAAAAAAGGCCCCGGAAAAAACGGCTATGGCGTCAAAAACAAGGCCGGAAGCGCTTTCCCGGACAAAAAAAGGAGCTCTCCCGGTTGAACCCGAAAGGGCGCCTGAAATTCCCAAAATTGAGGATAATACCACCGCGCCGGAACGAATTTTAGGCAAGGGACGTACTAATTCGGCGGTTCTGGCGGCTTTTTTGCGGCAGTCAAACCCCAAGGTGGAAGAATTTGCGGATCAACTGGCCCAATTATACGTGGAGGAGGCGGCGGTGGAGGGGATAAATCACGACGTAGCCTTCTCCCAGATGCTTTTGGAGACAGGATTCCTCCGTTTTGGCGGCCTCGTAAGCCCGGATATGTACAATTTTTGCGGCCTCGGGGCCATAGGTCCGGAACAGCCGGGGGAAACATTCCCCGACCCCCGCACCGGTGTCCGGGCCCACATCCAGCACCTCAAGGCCTACGCCTCCGAGGAGCCCCTGAAACAGCCTTTGGTGGATCCCCGCTATCATTATGTCCGGCGGGGTTCCGCCCCTTCGATAAACGGGCTGGCGGGCACCTGGGCTGCGGACAGGCAATATGCTGAGAAAATCACGGGGATTCTGGAGCGGCTGCGGAACTTTTCTTCCTCTACTCCGGGGAATTAGGAGTTTCCAGAATCATCCAGCCGCCGGAAAAACGCTGAATTTCCCGGTATACGGCGGCATCCTCCGCCCATTGGGGAAAACTGTCCGCCAGGGGGACGCCGTAAAACCGGATGCCCCGCCTGAGATCGCCGCCGTAGGGGTCCGAGTCATCGGACCTCATTCCCGCCAATGGTAATGCCACCGCCAGGACGGCCTCCAAAAAAGACCCTTCCAGCCAAACGGCGCCAGTAGTATTGATGGCGGCGCCGGAGGTATTGATGGCGGCGCCGGAGGTATTGATGGCGGCGCCGGTAGTAGCGGCCATTATCAGAAGGGCCGAACCGCCGTTAAAAGGCTGATAATAAAAGTTGTCCAGATATTCCACCGGGCCATCGGGCTTAAGCGGACTTTCTCCCCTGCTTAGCCCCCGGAGAGCCGCCCTGTTCCAGCCCTGCAAAAAGCTTGCGCGAATTTTTTCCCTCATCTCAGGATTGCTATTATCATATAACAGTCCTACGTTTTCCGGAGCTTCAGCGTGATACTCATCCGGCCTGAAACTCCCCTTACCTGCACTATCTATGACGATAAAGCCCCGGCTGAAAGGCTGGGCAATACCATCATCAGAAAGGTGCTCATTCGCCAGGGGGAAACCGTAACCGGCGGCTCCATTGGGCTTCCCCGGCCCGGCGCTCCGTCCGTAAAAATCCAGAATCGCCCCTTTGACGATAAAAACCCTGTCCGCTTCTTTCCCCCGGACGGCCAGAATCAGCGTAGGGAGGCCCCAGGAATTGCTTTGGGCCTCGGCGCTGCGCCAGTTCTGCGTCCAGGTTTCATCCGAAAAAAGGGGCCAGCCGTGGACCTGGTCGCCCCCCAGAACCCCTTCCAAAGGCAGTCCCCGGAGGAGCCCGTCAGTGTAAGCGGCCCGGAAAGACGCCGTAAGCTCTTGTTTTTCGGTTTCGCCCAGGGCGGCCGCCGGGTCCCGGCTTTCCCGGGTAATAATTCCCACCCCCGCAG
>BNUV01000071.1 GCA_025997615.1 Spirochaetia bacterium | reverse complement strand
TGCGAGAGGGTGTCCGGAATTGCTACTGGTGTTCCAGCCTCCATCATCTTTTCAAGGTATTCACGGGTATAGATAGTTCTCCCTGTCTCAGGATCTATTTTTCCTATTTTTTCTTTACGGTTTCGCGGCCGCCCTTGTTCATCCCGATATGATTGTGACTCGTAAAGATACGTATATTTCCCTATGGTCTGCCGGGTAATTGATGCCATAATCCCTCCTATGTAGGTTAAATCATTTTAACCTACACGCTGAATTATGTCAACTCTTTTTGATTCAGAAAAATGATTTTATTTGAGATAATCCCGGGAAAATCACTAATACCTCCTTGTATTGTAACGAGTTGCGCTTCTTTTCATTTGTAGGTTAAAATTTTGGGCGGGAATTTAGGTATTTACCCTAAATTACCTCCGCAAGTTTTAACCTACAGCATAGTTTTGCGCACGAACACAACCGGGCTCTGGAAATAATAGTTGTCGGCTTCCTAATAAACACTGCAATTCCTTATATACCAATGAAATAGCGATAAAGAGGAAGAACGCCTTTACAAAAAAACGTTAATCCGAATAAGAATTCACCGTGGGGAAAACAGTTTCCCATAACCGCTCAATCCTGCCTTTGGAGAAACACCCCCACGCACGTGGGGAAAACTCCCGAAGACTGGTAAACCGGGCCAGGTACTTGGAAACACCCCCACGCACGTGGGGAAAACTTAGCAGGTCACGGTATATCAGCGTCAAAAGGAGAAACACCCCCACGCACGTGGGGAAAACGCATCCAGGACCGGGGGAATGAAACCGCGAGGAGAAACACCCCCACGCACGTGGGGAAAACGATATATTGCTTGGATCCGTAGGGGGTAATGGAGAAACACCCCCACGCACGTGGGGAAAACTATCCCGCCCGGAGGATATAGCGCCGGGGTATGGAAACACCCCCACGCACGTGGGGAAAACCTGTTGTAGCTCTCTAAACGCTGCTGCATCTCGGAAACACCCCCACGCACGTGGGGAAAACCAGGGCATTTACCTATTCCTCGTCTTCTTCAAAGAAACACCCCCACACACGTGGGGAAAACCCGATGTCATAGGGTATGTTACCCCGCATAAGAGAAACACCCCCACACACGTGGGGAAAACCCCTCCTCAAAATTATATAACCCATACGGGTTAGAAACACCCCCACACACGTGGGGAAAACAGGTCAGTTGATCCTGCGCCATCTGGTCGGTGAGAAACACCCCCACACACGTGGGGAAAACATTTGTATTTTGTGGTTTTTTTCGAGTATAATAGAAACACCCCCACACACGTGGGGAAAACTGTTATGGGACCAGGCCAACAGCCGGATAAGAGGAAACACCCCCACACACGTGGGGAAAACCGAAACTGAAGGTGGTATATTCGCTCACCGTAAGAAACACCCCCACACACGTGGGGAAAACTCTTCCCGCTCACAAGGCAATATCTTGAAACGGGAAACACCCCCACACACGTGGGGAAAACATCATCTCCGTCTCCGCCAAGAAGCGTTTGTTGGAAACACCCCCACACACGTGGGGAAAACCGGCGGCACTGGCGGAAATGGTAATGGTGGTAAGAAACACCCCCACACACGTGGGGAAAACGAAAATCCAGCCTGAAAACTTTTTATCGACTGAGAAACACCCCCACACACGTGGGGAAAACTTTTTCCCCATCGTGACTGATGCGACGGTAGTAGAAACACCCCCACACACGTGGGGAAAACGTCCAAAAGGAGACGACAAAGATATCTTTTCAGGAAACACCCCCACACACGTGGGGAAAACCGTCTGCGCATATAACCTCCTTTAGTAGTGATAGAAACACCCCCACACACGTGGGGAAAACCGGATCCTCCCCTCATGTTCACAGGGGCAAATCGAAACACCCCCACACACGTGGGGAAAACACCAACATCTGGGGTTATGGAAGGGGTTTATCCGCTACATATAGCGTTTTTTGCGGTGGGAATAATTCTTTTTCAATAATCAGTTGAAGCCCATCAATATCGGTTATACGTTTGTTATGGTCACCTATCCCCCATATCTTATATCCCGGAGAACGGTTGATCCGTTGAAAAATTAAAAGCCCTGACTCAGGGGGGCAGGATTTATTGAGATAGGTAACCACCGTATCGGCAACGGAATCTTTTACACCCGAAACAAAAACATTGGGACGGGGTTCAATAAACCAGAGCTTCATACGGCCCCTGACTGCGGGCGGTAAATTATTCGCTACCACGACCAGCATTTTTATCCCCCGCTATAAAATAAGGGATATCATCCCCTATCTGTTCCAATAATTTCATCTCAATTACCCGTTTTCTAAATTCATCGGAAACTGTATGCCTATTATACATCCCTCCCATTTTTACCGTCAAGGAGAAAGCAAGATCGATACATAATTTTTCCTTATAAATATCAGCCATATCATAGACAAAAGGCAGCGGGCTTCCTGTGTGAATAAATCCAATATGGGGAGAATAGCCCATACCATAGATTGCCGATGTAAGAATCCCATATAAAGCGGCGTTCATGGCAGTAAGTGCTTTGTTGGTTATATCCCCAAACTCAAATTTTCCGGGAATATAATTGCGGCCTTTCCACCCGCAGCCATATTCTCTTGCTTTTTGTTCATAGAGTTCCCGTACCCGGTATCCTTCCATGCCCATCATTTCTTTCAGGGATTTTCCTGACAAGTCTGCGTTGGGGAACCGGCGGGCAAACATACGCCGGGCGGCTTCAATCTGAGTCTTCTTATCCGATGCCGCGATCATCTGGGTTCTGAAATTTCTGGTATTGGCAGTCGGACTCTGACCTACCGCATAGAACAGCAAACTGTCTTCGCCAACCCAGCATACGGTGCAGTTTGCTGCGGCCATAACCTTTACCGCTTCATGGGTGATACTGGTTCCCGGGCCAAGCAGAATTGTATTGATGGTAGCAATGGGAAGCCTTACAACATTACCTTCACTATCTATCCACTTAACACTGCTGTCATCAATTTCAAGCCTGCCCCGTTCAAGATAGAGAAACGGATATTTATCTTTTATTTGGGGCAGACTTTCCCGGGTTATTTTTATAAACAGTCGGCGCCCTTCGGTTTTTTTGTCCTCTTCAGAATCTGTTTCACCCATGTTGAATTGTCACCCTGCGATCCTTATATTTTTTTATCGGACCAAACTGAAGGGGGACATCATTTATAATTAAACTTTCTCCCTCAGCTTCTCCGGAAACCACACGAAAATCTTTGGCTAATTCTTTTTTCTCTGAAATATCTAATGCCTCAGTACTTGCTTCTGACTCAGTATTAAATATACCCCGGAATACAAAATCCGTGGGGACACAACTCTTTCTTCCAAGATAAATGTCATATACCGGATTCTGCAGAGCCTCCGAAAAGAGTTTGGCCTTTTCATTTGGGACCTCAACGATTACGGCAAATTTGGCATCCTGCAAGTAGTAGCGATAGGTCATTTTTGTACCGCCGCCTACCGCATTTTTACCATCCGCTGTTTTGGGGATATTAAGTTGATACCATTTATCAGAGCCATCATATCTGTCATACCCGCTGCCAACCATGTGAAAATCCCGCAGTAAGGTTTGCCGATCCGCCAGGTTACGATAAGAAATTACCGTCTGTTTGAGAGGCGCCATTTCTGCAAGCATTTCCTTTTGTTCGCCGCTTGCACCCAAAGCGGCGCAGATAAGACCGAGAACGCCTGATTTGGTCGGAAACGGAAGCGAATCTCGCCGTCCGAATTTTGAATCGGCGCCCCAGGATTGCAGGGGCGCTTCAAACCATAAAAGCAAAAATCGGGTATCCATGCTTATACACCGTTCTCCCTGAACGCCTGAACTGCTTTTTGTATCCCGGCGGCTAAATCATCTATCGAGAATTTCTCATCTTTGCCAAAATCAAACTCACTAATTTTTCCAAAGAGGGAACCATAATTTTTTTCCTTTACCCGCAGGTATTCCCGTAATTCATCAATACTGCCGGCAAGAAATCCGCCGTCTCGTTCTTTCGGCTTGACTGCTTTTTCAAAAGAAACCTGTAGTCTTTGCCCCCGGCGTACAAAAACTTTTGCGTATTCCCATGGAGACGCCCCGGACTGTGTAGTCTGCCGGGCCGATGGAACAGCAATATAGAGCGCCTTGGTAAATGCTTCGACGGCCCTGGAAATAAACTCACCATCCCCCAATGTTTCGTACAACTGTCCTATATCCAGGGAGATATAACGGTAATAGGTTGCGGAATTAAACTCAAGAATCCCCATATGGGCGGAACCCTGGTCGGTAGAAAAATCATCCAGGGCAGTAAAAAATTCCACCTCGTTGCTTACCTTGTGAGTGGAAATGGCATGGGAAAAGGATGCGGCGGCTTCCACATTCAGTTCCGCCGCCTGGGCAACCATACGGCCAAAGAGGGCGATGTCAAGGCCATCCAGATTTTGAGCATTTTTCAACTTTGATTCTCCTATTATACCCGCCAATTCTTTTGCCTGTTTTTTTGCATCGGATTGCTTGATCACATCCTTTGCATTAAACTTATTTTCTTTGAATTTTTGTGCAATGAGTGCGACTTCTGCTGGTGCAAGAAAAATGAGGGTATCAGTTTTCCCGGCTTCATCGTCGGAAGCAGATTCTTTTTTTGTAAATATTTTTTCAATTTTCTCACCGCATTCTTTTGCCTGCGTTTCAGTAGCGCCTTCTGCTTTACAGGCATTTTCAATAAGCGTTGAAATCATTTTTGTTCTGTTGCCTATTTTGATCCCAAAATCATCCCGTAATGCAAGCCGCACCTGCCGTTTCCAGCACTGGCTGCTTACCCGAGCCCGGTTTGTACCGCCGACTATTGCGGTCTTGGGAGCGCCCACATCATCCCGGTTAAGGCATGATACGGGAAATGATTGAAGTATGTGATACTCCACCCGAAGATTCCTGAAGGGATTTTCCTTGTTACTCATCATATTTCTCCTTTTATCTGTAATGGTACTATTTGTAATAGCCCGAATCCAAAACTTTTCCCCCGGCCTATGCCCTGCTCAAAACTTTTGATGAACAGGGCCCGGTCGATTATTTTCAATTTACCGGTAAAGGTTGCCGCATTTTGTGTAACCGCAGTTTTTCCAAGCTGATCGTTTTGTTTATTGAAAGTCTGCACGCCGGTACTTTGTATCTGCAAACTTTCCCGTTCTGTTTTGAAACCCCAGGTTTCAGACTTTGCACAAAACCATTCTATCAAATTCTCTCTTCCCGTTATAGGGACAATTTTCGCATCCTTCTTATCCCTTTTGGTAGGGTTAAGCCGGACTTCAAAACCGTAATAATCCAGACCCAGAAAAGATCCGGGGATATTTTTTGATTCAATGGTTCCATACGCAGGGATTTGGGGCGGACGTTTAGATAAGATCAAAATATGCCGTTCATTAAAATCACCGCCCTTATCCACAAAAAGAAAATCCCTGCCGCCTTCATCTTGAGGAAAAAGAGAATATACCGTCCGGTGAATACTGTATGGATCGGTAATCTTCAATTGGCGGAAGTCGGAACGGTTGAGTTTAAGCACCGACGCGATCATTTATCCTCCTCCTGTTTATGGTAGAAATCCTTTGCCCACCGGGGTTTAATATGCGCCAAAAACCATTCGTTGGACCTTAATAGGTCCTGCAAGAGTCCTGCATAATTAAGCGGAACTCCCCGTGAACTAATAAGGCTGAGCAATGGACGAAGAATATCGCATGCCTCTTCCGTAGTATCACAAGCCAGAAGACGGCGGAGTTTTGCCTTGGCGCCGTCCTTTTCATTACCGTTATAGGTTCCTTCATCGGAATAACACCGGGCAATCGCCTGACCTATTCCTAAATTGCCATTCGTATGGGGTTTTGCCTTGGCCAAAGCAGCGCCTATAAGTACAAAAGGCTTCCGCTCCCAACTTTTTTCAATGTCACACCATTTGGCCAAATATTCCCAACTTTGATATTCTGTAGCGGGATTGTCAGCCCTGCGCAGGGCTGCGCCTAATGCGGCATCAGAATTCTTCCCATTTAACCGCTCTATCACCATTTCAACAAAGGCATCTGATTTTGTTTTTGCTTTGGAAGCTACCGCTTCCACGGTATCTGTTGTCATATTCATACCTCCTCTTTGTCCGATTCTAATTCCGCCAATTGATTGTTTAATAATTTTCTTAATTCTTCTTTGTTTGGTAAATACAATTGGTATTTTGATACAAACATCTGACTATTCATGCCATATGTGGCGTACTCAACCATGAGTTCATCCTTTTCCTTGGATAAGATTATGCCGATTGGAGGATTGTCATCCTCACTATTTTCTTCTTTTGAGAAATAGCCCATGTACATATTCATTTGTCCAATGTCATCATGCTTTACCTCATTTATTTTCAGGTCAATAAGAACAAAACAACGTAATATGCGATGGTAAAATACCAAATCAACCCTGTAGGTAGTATTATTAATGATTATTCGATATTGTCTTCCGACGAAGGTAAAACCTTTCCCAAGCTCAAGGAGAAATTTTTGAAGATTATCGATCAACCGTGTTTCCAGTTCATTTTCAGAAAAAACATATGGTTCAGGTATTTTTAAAAATTCGAAGACATAGGTATCTTTTACTATGTCTTCGGGACGTTCAACGATCTGACCAGCCTTGGCTAAAAGCAGTATTTCGTCTTTGTTTTTAGAGGCAACAAGTCTTAGAAATAATCCGGAATCCTTCTGGCGTTTTAGTTCAGGAACACTCCAGTTTTCTATAATATTTTGCTGGTAATAAAAAGAGCGTTCCAGTTCGTCATCAATCTTAACTAACTCACAATAATGGGACCATGATAATTTGTGAGAAAGCTTCTCACAAATTGGGTAACGCAGGTAAAAAAGTCGCATATAATTGAGGTTTGAGCGGCTGAACCCCCTGCCATGTAGCAGACATAAATCACGGGAGAGATTTTCCAATAGCCGGGCGCCGTATTTTGCCTTTGAGTTGCCTTCTTGTTCATATTCTACGATATATTTCCCAATATTCCAATTGGTGTCAATAATGGTTTCGTTCACCGATCGAACGGCTTGAGCCTGCCCGTCGATGTATTTACGGGAAATCCTTTCAAGCAATTCCTGATACGGTTTGTAATCGGTTTTTCTTAGTTCCCTTTCCATGAAATGTTCCCTCGTTAATCCGTAGTTACTTCTTCTTTTTTCGCCGTATAACGGCTAAGATTAGGATAGTGTTTTGCCCACGCTTCCAGTTGGCGCGCCGTATCCCGGGGGCAAAACGTTTCAAAGACATTCCGTACACACTGTAAAAAATAGGGCCGGGTTTTTTCCGCTTCCTTTCCGCCATCTCTAATTCCGCACGCGTTAACTAAATCCTGAAATCTTCGTTCACAAAGCTGCCAAAATAATTCTGATGATTTATTTAATTTCTTTGCGAGAGACTTATCCTTAGGTTGTTTCTTCGTATTAGGCTTGCCCTTAGTTTTAGTTTCTTGTTTTGGGTCTTCGTAGTACCGATAAATACTTCCACGAAGAACATAATCTAATTCGTCAAGAATACTCATTTCAGTTTTCAGATTTTGATATAAATACTTATCAATAACAGCAGATTCAAAAAAAGTTTCTGATTCAACATAATCATCGGTTCCTGAAACATATTGCTCCTTTAACTTTTTACTCGTTTGCAAGCCAGCTGACAAAATCCCTATAGCAGGTAATATTTTTCTGCCTCGAAAAAGACCAAGTTTTATATATGGGCATTCAAAATAAGTACCTCCCTCTTGCAGAAAACCAAGGAGAGAAGTAAGATTTCGCCATGGGCGTTTAGACGAATCTGTCCAAAGAACTTGCATTTTCTTGCCAGATCCATTCATAGCAACACTTGGATCTGGCATTCCTCCGTCCTGATAGTCGGGGTAAATTATCCCTTCTGAATAATGAATCCCGTCTTCTGTTAAAAGCACGAAACGTGAGAACGGCACCAGCCTCCCCATAATTGAATATTGCAATTTTTTCGCAATTTCATCATCTTCTCCAGTTGGTGGTGTTTCCCAGGGAATCGGACCAAGTCTCTCGGTAAATATTCTTTGTTGCTTAATATTTTCTTCGGTTAAGAGATTAAGATAAAGGGTTTCTGCAATAGTTGTTCCCAAGAGAAAATTATGAAGGTATCCATAAGAACCGATACATGGACCTGGTTTTCCGGGGGAAGGTTTCTCTTTGTCCTTATCACTACTTTTCCCCAAGTATCCTAAAGAAAGAACAATCGAATTATCTGTTTGTCCGCCAGCCAAAGCCATTCCCATGAGCTGTACCACCAGAATTGCTTTTTCTGCATCCGACAGAGGGCGTTCCTTTTGTGATTGGGTAAGCACGGTCGTATTTCCGGTCGCTATATCCGGCATTACCACGCCAAATGACTTCTTGGCAGCTTTTACTATTGCCGGCATTTGCAGGAAAGGTTTATCCCCATAAAGCCAAAAGCAATCCCGCTGTTTTCCAAGGTATTCCAGGGCTTTGTCGGCAAGGCCATCAGGGCCGACAGCTTCCCAATCCTCATCGTTTTTGGGCGTGTAGGCTGCCTGACAAATAGCCAGAAGGAGCTTCAACAAGGCTATCTTCTGAACCGGGTTCCCCCCAAGCGCCTTCAAGGAAGGATTCTGAAAAATTTCGTGTAAATTGACGAGGCCTGTATCGGCTATAGGTATCCATGGTTCATCCACTAAATTGAATCTGTTTTGAGCCATCTATTACCAGTCCTCCTCATCATAAGTATCGGCTTTTTTTCTTGCAGAATATCCACATACTTTATCATAGGACAGAAAATAATCTCTGGATACCTCAGAGCTATCTATCCCTACCAGTTTTCCGCTTTTCTTTACCAGGGCAATACGGAGACGTCCCTCTTCATTTTCTTCGGTTCCTATATAGATACATTCACTGAACCAGTCCAATATCCACTCCGGCGTTGGAAGGGGCGCCTTGTTTTTTGGAACGGTGACAACATACCGGCTCAAAATTGCGGCCGTCCTTCGCCATAAATTTTTGTCTCTGTTTTTTAATCCTTTTTTTAGTTCAAGAGACTCTGTGTCAGAAAAAACAATCGATATACTTCCATCTTGATTTTTCTTTGCCGATTGGAGGAGGAGCAGATCCCTGGTTTCCCGATCCGAATATCTGGTCTCAGCCTTTGATTCCGGCAAGGTCTTTCCGCCAAGGGAAAGCCCCAAAAGCGCAAAGCGGCGAAGCCGATCCCGTTCTTTTTCCAAATCATGCTTCAATTTACCGGGTAATCCATCTTCACTTCTTTCCTGATAGGTTAACTCCACCAGGCGGCGTATATCACCGGGCAGGTTCAGAACTGTTTGATCCTCCCAGACCTCCAGGGTTCGCAGTAAAACATAGGGTGCATAAACAAAGACGCTCTTGCCCAACTCTTTTTTATAATTGGCCAGAACCTGTTCATACCGTGCGGACAGAATCCATACTTCAGAGCGGGCATCTTCCGGCCGTACCGGATCATTTTCACGGTGACGCCAAAGCCGTCCGATCCGCTGCAGCAGCATATCGGTGGGGCAGAGCCGGGTAACAAGAAAATCGGCGTCAATGTCCAGAGATTGTTCCAGCACCTGGGTTCCCACCAGTATACGGCCTTGCGCGTAACGTGCCTCAGCATTTTTTCCAAAAAGTTCAACCCAGTAATTTTCATTATAGCTTCGATCATTTTGAACAAACCAAGAATGGAGTAACCCTGTTTTAATGCCGCACTCAACTGCCCGGGCAGAAAGCTGTAAATACCGGGCCTGGGCTTCCTTAACGGTATTCTCTATCCAGAGAACCTGTTGTCCCTGCTCCGCCCGTTTAAGGGCTTCTTCTACCGCATCACCATCATTGGAAATAATACATATCGCAACTTCAATTTTGTCGGTAACAGGTACCGGGATTTCATACAGACTTACTGGTCTGAGCGCATCTTCTTCACCATCGTCTACTAAACTGATTAGCGGATAATGAGATAAAAGGGCTTGAGTTTTCTCCGGTAATTGAAGAAGCGTTCTTCGTCGTTCATCCGTTAAGGTTGCGCTGAGTATTATTACCGTACATTCCATTTTCCGTAAGCCCCGGACAAGTTCATCCATAATGGTTCCGGTATAGCTGTCATATGAGTGAACCTCGTCAAGGATAACTACCTTACCGGCAAGGCCAAAGGCGCGGACAAAACCATGTTTGACATTCATTACTGCCATCAATGCCTGATCGATGGTGCCTACCGCAAAGGGGGCGAGAATGCCCCGTTTTTTTGCATGGAACCATGAAGCGCCCGGCTGCCCTTCTTCGCCCATTTCGGCTTCATAAATCCACGCCGAACTATGTAATAGCAAGGATTTGCGCAGGGGAGATTTTTCATCAAGGATGCATGAAAGAAATTTATTCATCCGTTCATAAATCTTGTCAGAAGTAAGGCGGGTGGGCAGGGCAAAGTAAATGCCTGAAGCTTTTCCTGCCTGCATAATTTTATAGGCTGCATAAAGGGCCGCTTCGGTTTTTCCCATACCCATGGGAGCTTCCAGCACATATACACCGGGAGCAGAAAGGCTTTCGATGAAAAGGGATTGGGCGGGCCGGGGATCAAAAGAAAAAATATCTTTAAACGAAAGATCCTGCCTAAAAACAGGGGGGATGAAACCTGCAGTTTTAAGAGCAGTATCTACCCGGGCAGGTAAATCGTTTATTTCTTCTATATGTTTGAACCCATCAAAAGCGGAACTTGAACCAATCCAGTCGGCTACAGAGGTAAGGCCTGATAAAACAGCGGCATGGAAATCATCCTTTACCTCCGGCCAATCGGCGCAGAAATACTCTTTAAGTTTCCCCGTCGAATCCTCTCTCAACTGTTGCCAGGATTCTCCGCCAAAATATTCACTTGTTGCGGAATATTTTTTACGTGCAGACAAGCCATGGTGCCGTCCGGCAATTTCGGGGATATACTTTCCGGCTTTAGTCGATGGATCCCGGCCATCAAGGGCCGCTAAACTAACTCCGGGGTGATAGTCCCAGTTTTTCTCCTGATCGGGGTTTGCATATTCCAGGCCCGGAAGGGAATTAGACCGGTACCCTGTGGTGGCTCGGTATATTTTTTCCTGAAAACAAGGGGACACTTTTCCGATATCGTGAACTGCGGCAACAAGCTCGCTGCCTGGCGGGAAATATTTTTCACGAATTTCCGGAATAAAACGCTGAATCAATGCCTTGGCAACTTCCCCCACTATGATGCAGTGACCAAGGACATCAATCCCGGGGACTGTGCTATTGTCTTGAAGGGTAAAACTTTTTGCGAGGCAAGAAGATAGAGGGGGGCATTGTATATTTAACAAAACATTTGTTGATCTTATCACAGGATTATATATAAATCGATAAAGCATATTTTTCAAGATCTATGAGCCCCGTTTATCATCACTGGAAAATCTTACAAAAATGTAGTATTGTGCCTCCATGGAAACCGACAGGGAATGGGCGGAGCTGGAGCTGCTTTTCGATATTGCCCGGACTTTTGATAAACACGTGGAGCTCAGGACCGCCCTGGGGCCGCTGCTCAGCCTCTTGGAAAGCCGGGCCAACCTGACCTGGGGGATGGTGACCCTGCTGGACCGGGCTACGGGGCTTCTCAAAATCGAGGAGGCCTACGGATTATCGACGGAGGAAAAAAGCCGGGGGATTTACCGGCTGGGGGAAGGCCTGGTGGGCCGGGTTTTTGAGTCGGGGCTGGCGGTCACGGTGCCGGATCTTTCCAAAGAAACCCATTTTCTGAACCGGGCGAAAAATCGCACCAGGGCCGATATGGCGGGCCTGACCTATTACTGTGTGCCCGTCCGCTCCGGCGGCGCAGTGATAGGGACCCTTTCTGCCGAACGGCGGATCCTGGAAGATGATGCTGAAGCACAGATGGAAAGGGACCGGAATTTTCTGGAAAAGGTTTCATCAATAATTGCCGATTCCGCGAAACTGCGGGAACGGATCCTGGAGGAACAGTTCCGGTTTCGCCGGGAAAAAGATGTTCCATTGGCACAGAATGAGCAGGGGGGGCATATTGCCGAGGGCAGCGGGATCATTGGTACGGGGAATGCCATCAGGCAGGTTTTCCAGATGCTGGCCCAGGTTGCCCCCAGCGACGCCACGGTGCTGATCACCGGGGAAAGCGGCACCGGCAAGGAGCTGGCGGCGGCGGAGCTTCACCGGCTATCCAAACGGGCCGCCGGGGCGCTGATAAAAATAAATTGCGCGGCCCTCCCCGAATCTATCATCGAAAGTGAACTTTTTGGCCATGAAAAAGGAGCTTTTACCGGAGCGGTGAGCCAGCGGAAAGGCCGTTTTGAACTGGCCCACCGGGGCACTATTTTTCTCGACGAGATAGGCGAACTACCCCCCCAGATTCAGGTGAAGCTTCTGCGGGTGCTGCAGGAGCGGGAGCTGGAACGGGTGGGGGGAACTTCCACCATCAAGGTTGATGTCCGTCTCATTGCCGCCACAAACCGGAACCTTGAGGAAGAGGTCAAGGCGGGGCGGTTTCGGGAGGACCTTTACTACCGGCTCAACGTGTTTCCGCTCCACATTCCGCCGCTGCGTGAACGCAAGAGCGATATCGTTTTGCTGGCGGATCATTTTACCGAAAAATACGCGGAAAAAAACGGCAAGCTTATCAAACGGATCTCCACCCCCGCCATCGATCTTTTGACCAGCTATTCCTGGCCCGGCAATGTGCGGGAGCTGGAAAACTGCATTGAACGGGCGGTGATTCTTTCCACCGACTCGGTGATTCATTCCTACAATCTGCCCCCGAGCCTTCAGTCGGCGCTGTCTACCAATACGGAACCTACCACCACCCTGGAGGCCGCCCTGTCCCGGCTGGAGAAGGAGCTGATCGTGGAGGCCCTGAAAATCGCCGGGGGAAATATGGCCGAGGCGGCCCGCCGTTTGGGGATCACCGAGCGGCAGATGGGACTGCGGGTTCATCATTACGGCATCAACTGGAAGCTCTATCGTATTCGGTAGAAACGGGCTACATAGAGGGGGCCCCTGCCGTTTGAAAGGTCCGGCAGGATGATGCGGCCGAAACGGGTTTTTTCGCCATCGGGAAAATCCGGCGGATCGATGCGGACCGCCGCTTCGCCGTATTTGTCAAACAGCCGGGCAGCCACGGCGTCGTTTTCTTCTTCGGCGAGGGCGCAGGTGGCGTAAACCAGCGAGCCCCCCGGACGGAGCAGGAGGAAGGCCGCCGAAAGCAGGGCCCATTGCCGGCGGGCCAGAAATTTCGGCCGGGCGGGGGTCCATTGGGAAAGGGCCCTTGCGTCCGCCAGAACATGACGCTCGCTGGAACAGGGAGCGTCCAAAAATACCGCATCAAAACGGCCCCGCTCGCTTTTACGGCCCGCTTCCCGGCCTGCGTCAAAACCCGACACCGTCACCTGTTTACGCTTTTCCGGATCAAGGTGGGCGTCCAGGACATTTACCAGCCGCCGCCGGCGTTCCGCAGAAAGCTCGTTGGAAAGGAGCCGCCCGTCTTTCCCCATGCGGGAAGCAATGACAAGACTTTTACCGCCGGGGGCGGCGCAGGCATCGAGAAAAAACCCGCCCTCATTTAACCTGAGCGATTGGGCCGCCAGCACCGAGGCTTGATCCAGCAGATAGGGTTTGACAAGGCCATCACCATAAGAGACCGGCGCCGGTGTTTCCAGAAGGCTTTTTTTCAAAGCTTCCCAGCGGGAACCGTAGCGGCTGCGGTAGTAATCATCAAAAATTTCAGGACTCAAGAAGCTGCTTTTTTTGACCCTGGGGTCTGGACCCCAAGGTCTGGACCTTGGGTTTCCCCGCCTTTACCATGGCCTTCATTTTAACGATAGTTTCTTCGGAAAGGAGATGTTCCATTTTGCATGCGTCATCTTCGGCGATTTTCGGATCAACCCCCACCACATCCCGTAAAAAGAGGGTTAAAAGATCGTGCCTGCTGCGGATTTCCCCCGCCCGGGCGGCGCCTTTTTTTGTCAGGGAAACCGTGCGGTACCGTTCGTGCTCCAGAAGGCCCTGTTCTTCCAGGGTTTTAAGGGCGGTCAATACCGAGGGCTTGGAAACCTTGAGCCGGGCGGCTATATCCGTTACCCGGACCTCCCCCTCGTCGGCAAGGAAACTGACCATTTCAAGATAATCTTCCAAAGATTGGGTCATAATTTCATTCTGATTTATTTTTTTCGGCTTGTCAATTGTCGTGTTGTGATTTGGCAGGTATTTTATATTAATATAAAGATAGGAGAATAAATGATCATAAGGGATGGTATTGGAATTATTCGGCTGGTGTTGCGGCTGGCAGGGTGTCTTTTACTTTTTGCACTTTTCGCCGCCTGCCAGGAGCCGGTGCCGCTGTACGGAACCTGGGCGGATAACCGGGGGAACAATCTCTCCTTTTTTGATGACGGTTCTTTTAATGCATCAATTACAGCGGCCGGTACCCAAAAGAATTACAGCGGCAACTGGTCCATATTACTCAATGCCCTTACCCTCTATAAGATCGCCAATTAGGGATTCACCGCTGCCTGGCTTACCCGGATCATCAACCAAACCGGACGCAGTAATTTTGTGTTCAAGGATTTTCTGCCCGGGGTGTACTTTAGAGCGGAACTGCAAAGTTTGAAATCCTTCACCCCCATGGCCCGGCTGACCGCCTATTATCCCATGACATCAACCTTCAACAAAATCCCCCAGAAGCCCAAGACCCCGCTGCATTTCGGAGTCGACTTTATTTCCGGGCTCAAGTTTGAATTAATCAGGATGAAATATCTGCGATTTAATGCCGGCCCGGCCCTGCATCTTTTTTTTCTGAACTCGGAACGGTGGAACTACCTGGATCTGGGCGGCGCCGGTTTCGCGGGTTTTGAGCTGCCCCTGACTACTTCCTGGACCGTTCTTTTGAACGGATACGCTTCTTTGGATTACGGTAACCTCGGCGGCAACAGAGATATGGAGCCCTTTGACATCGTATTTCAGTATCAGGTTGATATAGGGATACGTTACAGCAAAAAATTGTGTAACGGAAATTCCTGGATTTGAAGGGGAGAAATAAAATGAAAAAATACGGATTTGTTTTTGCCGCCGCCATAACCATGATTACAATTTTTTCCTGTCAGGATCCTCTCCTTCAAAAACCGTTTTTACCCGCAGCATCCGAATCATCCGGCGGAAAAATAATGCCCCCGCAAAATATCAGTGCTGCCCAGGGTGAAAAACGAGGCATCACCCTTTCATGGACCAGAGATACGAAAGCGTCCATGTATTATATTTACCGCGCCTCCAGTCCGCTGGACACCTTTGTTCAATGCGCGGAAACATCCTCAGCTCAATACAAATTCAGCGAACAGCCCGGCAGCACTGTGTATTACCGGATAAGCTCTGTTTCCCGCGAAGGAACTGTTTCACCCCAAAGCTCCTATGTCATGGGAACAAGCCTGGCGCGGCCGGTGATCAGTGACATTGCCGGGATAACCGAATCAAGCGCCATCGTTACCTGGTCATTTACAAACGTCTCTACAGTGAAAGCGGCAACAATGACTACCAAAAAGTAAAAGAACGTTTTGATTTTTTTTCCGGCTTACGCCATGTTATTCAGTGCGCCGAAAAACGTAAAAGCATCAGGCGGCGCCTCGGTGGACTATATCGAGATTACATGGGAAAAGACGGCGGGCGCCGCCTCTTATGAAATCTACCGCAGTGAAAATCCTGATGGAACTTCCGCTTCCAAATTGGCCTCGGTATACGGAAACCTGGACACCTGGCGAAATACAGTTTCGGTAAACCAGCAGGGCATAGACTTTTATTACAAGGTAGCGGCGGTTAATGATCGGGGAAACAAATCCCTGGAAACAAGGCCCGCCTATGGCTATGCGCGGGTAGCGGGCGCTCCTGATACGCCGTCCTGGGTACGCCTTGCCGCCAATTCCGGAAAGGGTAATTCAACAAACGAAATAAAAATCGAGTGGGAAAATGTGGCTGATGCGGAATATTATGCGGTATACCGCTACAGCTCCCTCGATTCTTCCCTGACAAGGCTGACGCCTGCAATCAGGATCGGGTTTTACGAAAATAAACGACGAGCCTCTGCGCGCCGACGGATCGGGGAACAGTAATTATTCCCACGACGTATCATCATCACTGTATACCTTTATTGATGTCAATGAAACGGTGAAGGTGGGCCGGAAGTACTATTACCGCGTGCTTTCCCTCAATCAGCTGGAACAGGGAAATTTCCCCTCCGATGAACGTATAGGCTGGGGTGCCTTGACCCATACCCAGTATATGATCGAATTCAGCAAAACCATGAATTCAGCCCTCAAAAAACTCACCCTTATGCATAAACCGGGCAGCACCGAAAAACTGGGCAATGAAACGAAAAACGGCTCAATCGGCGGTACGATTAAGTATAACGCCGCTCTTGACGGGCTGGGGGCGCGGATTATCATCCGGCTGGATAACTATGCCGATTTCTACATTGAAAGTGATTCATCCGGGGGAGTGTATTTTACCTTAACCGGTAATTCAAATACATCGGCAAACATGAGTTCCAATGGCAGCATGGACGGGAATGTGCGCTGCGAGGGGATGTATCCCGGTTCTGTATATTACGACCGAATTGAGATCAATGGCGGAGCTGCCGGCGGCGGGACCTACGGCATTTTGCCTGACGTTTTTTCCCGGGCGGAGATTTCCTGGACCGTGGGGAATCAGTAGCGGCTTAACTGTACCGGGCCTTTGCCCGGGCCAGGAAATCTTCGGTGGCGGCTTCTTTTTCCTCCGGCTTTTCGCCCTCGTGATATGTCACCAGATGGGGGGGGATTTCCGTGAGAAAAGGGGAGGGGCCCGATTCGACCAACTCGTTCCGGTGATGGCGTTTCATGCAACTGGTGATAAAAAGTTTGTCCCTTGCCCGGGTGATGGCCACATAGAAAAGCCGCCGCTCTTCCTCCATGTTGGCTTCCCCTTCTTCAATGCTCCGCGCGTGGGGAATAATGCCGTCCTCGACGCCGGCGATAAAAACCACGGGAAATTCCAGGCCCTTGGATGCGTGGATGGTCATTAAATTTACCTTGCCCCGGTCTTCATCTTCATTCTC
>BNUV01000070.1 GCA_025997615.1 Spirochaetia bacterium | reverse complement strand
GAAAAAACAACGTGTCTTTATCCACCAGAAAAAAATCGTAAAAATCGCCCCCCACTTCCCGGGCCGGAACCATGGAAGCGTAGAGATCAAATTCCGCCCGTTTCGGATACGGCGGAAAAATACGGGGCAGCATGGAGGCCTGAATTTTCGTGGCGATATTCAGCTCCACCCCTATGCGTTCTTTTTCCGCGGTCACGCTGCTTAGGTTTTCGATGTAACGCTTCAAATCAAGGGTCATGTTTTCAAAACCATGGCTCAGGGCTTCAATTTCATCACCGGTTTTTATTTCGGAAACATAATCCAGATCGCCCCGGGCAATTTTTTTTACATTTTCGGTAAGCAGGGTAATGGGCTTTGAAATGTGGCCGGCGATAATCCGGGCCACCCAAATGGTGCCAATAATGATAATTACCAGCACGGCCACCGACAGCCACAAAGCATTGTCTATCAGATCATCAATACGGCCCGGATCGGTATTTTCCCTGACCGCCTGCTGAATATCAAAAAGCATTACCACCATGATGGAGCGGCTGACAAGAAGGCTTATGATACAGACAAGGAGAAAGGCCCGCAGTATCTTTGTTGTTATCGATTTTTTTTTCATCATATAGCCCTCACTCTTACATTATAATAAGGCAGGCTGAAAAACTCAAGAAATATGATGAACAACAAAAGAACTTCGCTATTCCGCACGTGGCTGTTTGCTGCCGGGGCCGTCCGGCCGTTCGGCGTTGAGTACTTTTTCCAGGCCCTGTCCGATGGCTAAAAGAATCAGGTCGGTAAAAGCCCCCTTATCTTCGGGCGTGAGTTTCGCGTAAAACTCCCGGGCTTCTATATTCATGGGAGATTTTGATCGGTCCGCCTTGAACAGCAGGTAGGGCTCCACCTTGAGGGTCCCGGCGATTTTTTCAATCATCTCCACGGAAGGGAATTTCCGGCCTATTTCGATTTCCCCGATATAGCTTGCGGCGGTATCGCATTTTTCCGCCAGCTTCATCTGCGAAAGTCCCTGGGATTTTCTGATCTTCTTCAAATTTTGGATGAAAATGTCCCTCAACCTCATATTTTTATGCTAATAGCTAGTAAAAAGACTTTACAATGAGCTATGGGATGATTAAAATATATTATTTAGTTATCTGATAGCCTGTATTTTTTTTGGATATGAGGTATATATGAAGATAATAATAAACCCATGGCATTCTTGAACTGCCCCGGCTATACTGAACCATGTCCGATGGCGGCAATTTCCGGGGCTTTATCGTTCACAGCTATGCCGATCTCAGGCGGAACCGGCTTTTCATTCTGGGCCGCCTGGACGATGGCCGCTCCTTCGCCGTGGTGGAAAGCCGCTGGCGGCCCCCTCTGCATATTTCAGGCGAAGACCGGGACCGGGCGGCAGGGATTTTGGGCGGCCTCCGTTATCGCATAGGGCCGGCGGTTTTGGAATCTTTTTCCGGCAGGGAAAATTTGCTCAGGCTGGATTTTTCTTCCTACATGGACCGGAGCTCCGCCGCCCGGCTTCTGGAAAATGCCGGTATCCCCAGCCCCGACGGAGGCATGAAGCCGCCGGACGCTTTTCTTGTGGAACGGTATGTTCGGGGGCCGGTGGAGATCCGGGGCGCCTCCCGGCCCGGCCATCGCCTGGATCTGGTTTTTCCCGATCCGGAACTTTCGCCCCCCGATGCCGCCGCCGCTGCGGTTGAAACTTCTTCATCCCTGCGGGTGGCTTCCATCGATATAGAAACTGACATTCATGATAATTCCGTTTTGGCGGTGTCCATAGTTTGTGCATCGGGAAAAGATCTTTTAGAGCCGGATATGAAACCGCCCGAGGGGCTGGTTCGGGTGCGGCTGCCTCCCGGAAAAAAGGATGTCCAAGCTTCCGCTGTCTTTCATGATAATGAAGCTTCTCTTTTGCGGGCCTTTGTCGATGACATCCGCCTGATCGATCCGGATGTGCTTACGGGCTGGAATTTTCTCGACTTCGATTTTCCCCGCCTGGCGGCCCGCTGTGAACATCATCATATTCCGTTTTCCCTGGGGCGTTCCGGGGAGGAGGCGAAATTTTTCCCCGGAGAGGGGCGGCGTTCGGCGGCGGCCATGGTTCCCGGACGGCAGGTGATTGATGCCCTGCGAATTGTTCGCGCAGGCCCCCGGACGCAGGAAACGTGGACAAGCCATACGCTGGAAGCGGTAGCCCGGTCGGTGTTGGGGGAGGGCAAACTGGTGGCGGCCTCCGGGGAGGAAAAGCTGGCGGAACTGGAAAAACTTTACCGGGAAGATCCGGGGGCCTTTGGTGAATACTGCTACCAGGATGCCGCCCTGGTGTTGAGGATTTTGGCGAAAACAAATCTTTGGCGTCTTACGCTGGAACGGGCCAGCCTTACAGGGGTAACGGTGGACAAGGCCTGGACCAGTGTCGTCAGCTTTGAGCGGATCTATGGGATGGAACTTTATCGCCGGGGAATAGCCCCGCCGCCGGAACTTAAGCGCAATGTAACAGGGGCCGCCGGGGGAACGGTGCTGGAAAGTTTTTCAGGGCTTTTTAACAATATCGCCGTTTTTGATTTTCGCAGTCTTTATCCCACCATCATGCGGACCTTCAATGTGGACCCGCTGGCCCATGCCCGTGCCGAAGCTTCATCAACAATAGAAGCTCCCAACGGCGCAGTTTTTTCCCGGGAGCCGGGGCTGCTTCCGGAGCTCATCGCCGAATATTTTGCCGCCCGCCGGAAGGCTCTTGCCGCAGGGGACGATGCGGCGGCTCATGTGTACAAAATTTTGATGAACAGTTTTTACGGTGTGTTGGGAACCGCCGCCTGCCGCTATGGGCGCACAGAGCTTGCCGGGGCGATCACCTCCTTTGCCCGGAAGTGGCTCCTTCTTTCCCGGGACTGGTTTAACGAAAAGGGTCTGCGGGTGCTTTACGGTGATACGGATTCGCTCTTCGTGGAAACAGGATTGGGGGACGAAGCTTCCTATGATGATTTTCTTTCCTTTGGCATAAAACTGACCGGAGAATTAAATAATTTTTTGACGGAAACTATCCGCAAAGAATATCAGCTTGAATCATTTATTGAATTGCGTTTTGAAAAAGCCTACCGCCGTTTTTTGATTCCGCCCCTCCGGTCCATTCAAGGGGAAGATACCACCCGGGGCCGGGCCAAAGGTTACGGCGGCTTCCTTATCGACACGGAAGGAAATCTTTCGGTGGAAATAAAAGGGATGGAGGCGGTGCGCAGCGATGCCACTCCCCTGGCCCGGCGGCTTCAGACGGAATTGCTGGAACTGGTTTTTTCCGGGGGAGGGGAGGAGCGGTTCAACGAAAAAGTTTTGGATACGCTGAAAGATCTCCGGCAGGGAAAATTGGACGCCGAGCTGGTGTACCGCAAACGCCTTACCCGGTCACCGGAAACCTACACCGCCTCCACGCCGCCCCAGGTCAAGGCGGCCCGGGCTTTGGGCTGGCATAACCGGAAAGGCACGGTGGAATTTGTCTGGACCGTTTCCGGCCCCGCCCCCCTGTCCCTGCCCCACGACAGCCTCGACTACGATCACTATGCCGATTCCCAGGTCATCCCGCTGGTCCGTTCCATTGCCGCCGCCGCGGGCTGGAGCATGGAAAATCTGGACGAAAAAAACAAGGCCCGCCGGAATTTTGACGAAGGGCAGATGGATCTATTCGCCTGATTAAGGGGCTATACTAAACGCCGGATTCGGTGCCAGGCACGCGCGCGGAACGCCAAAGATCCTTGTACCCCAGGCCCTTTTAGGCTAAGGTATGCGTAAAGGCAGTAACAAGTCCCCCAGCGATTACCTGGCAATCAAGGACTTCCATAAGGTTATGGCCTACGCCTATCAGTATGCTGCCGGCACCGACGAGGTGGACATAACCGATATAACCCTTACTTTCGTTGAAACCCGATACCCCCGGGTACTTATCAATCACCTGAAAGAAGTTCGGGGCTATACCGTAGACGAGCCCTGGCCCGGAATCCACCGGGTTACCGGGGATTTTTTCCCGATTCAGATACTGGAGAGCAAAAAGCTCAGCGAATCCGACAATATCTGGCTCAAGGGGCTCAATACCGACTTGGATTTTTCCAATGCAAGCGTTATATTTAAGGAAAGTGTGCGGAATGCAGACGGGCTTTCCAGAAGGGCCTATCTTGACGCGGTTCTGCATGCAAATTCTTTGATCTTTGAGGAGGTCTATAAAATGAGTGATAGCAGTGCGGCAACCTTTGACGACTTTCTTATGGAAGCCGGTTTCATATCAAGGTGGAAAGAAGAAGGCCGGGAAGAAGGCCGGAAAGAAGGCCGGGAAGAAAAGGCCCTTGAAACTGCAAAGAATTTTCTCGGTATGGGCTTGAACCCGGAGCAGGTTGCGAAAGGAACCGGCCTTGACCTTGCGACCATCCAAGGTCTTTCCGTAGGGTAAGGGTAAGAGATCTATTTTCTTTTCATCAAAACCAAACGTTTTCATCTTTCCCCCCTTATTTTGTGTTTAAAGCCCGCACAGCTTTTGTTTCCCCTCCCGCATACGCAGGTACGGTGGAATTTGTCTGGACCGTCTCCGGCCCCGCTCCTCTGTCCCTGCCCCACGACGGCCTCGACTACGATCACTATGCCGATTCCCAGGTCATCCCGCTGGTCCGTTCCATCGCCGCCGCCGCGGGCTGGAGCATGGAAAATCTGGACGAAAAAAACAAGGCCCGCCGGAATTTTGACGAAGGGCAGATGGATCTATTCGCCTGATTAAGGGGTTATACGAAATGCCGGATTCGGTGCCAGGCACTCGTGTGTTTCCCGTAGAAAGGAGGGGGGAGTAAAAAATTCCTCCCTCCCTCTTTCTCCCTTTCTTATTCCGTCCAGCCCCCTGCCGCGCCGAATTTGGTGCTGTCAAGGTTCTGTGCAGGCGTTACCGTGGTTTCCCGCTTTTCGTAGGAGTTTAAATACACCGCGTGTCCATAATATTTGTTCTGTACCTCGCCGATTGTGTTTTTGACCGCATTACTTTTAGGCTCGCCTACGCTGTAGCCGTAAATGACGCCACCGATTTTTAAGAAGGCTCCTTCTTTGCTCGTGGAGACAGACACCCCGCCGCCCTGGCGCGAGCTGGTATTGCCTGAGATTTCGCCGCTCTTCATAGTGAAGGTTCCGTTGCCAGAGAAATACACCCCCCCGCCCTCGCCAGAGCTGGTATTGCCTGAGATTTCACCGCCCTCCATGGTGAAGGTTCCGCTGCTGGAGATGCACACCCCACCGCCGTCACTGTCATAGTCAGACCCGATGCCGGTATTGCCTGAAATTTTGCCGCCCTTCATAGTGAAGGTTCCGTCGTCGGAGACATACACCCCGCCGCCGCCAGAGTTGTTGCTGGTATTGCCTGAGATTTCGCCGCCCTCCATAGTGAGGGTTCCGCTACCGGAGAAGTATACCCCACCGCCCTGGCGAGAGCTGGTATTGCCTGAGATTTCGCCGTCCTTCATGGTGAAGGTTCCGCCGTCGGAGACAGACACCCCACCGCCGCGAATGATGCCGGTACCGGTATTGCCTGAGATTTCGCCACCCTTCATGGTGAAGGTTCCGTTGCTGGTGATATGCACCCCGCCGCCGTAGCCGCCGTGGATCCCGTCCCAATTGGCAGTATTACCTAAGATTTCACCTCCCTCCATGGTGAAGGTTCCGATGGCAAACACCCCGCCGCCGTAGCTGGCGTCGCCCCATTTGTTGTTGACGGTATTGCCTGAGATTTTGCCACCCTTCATGGTGAAAGTTCCGCTACTATAGACATACACCCCGCCGCCGCCGCTGCCGGAGTAATTGTCTGAGATTTCGCCGCCCTCCATAATGAAAGTTCCGCTACTGGAGACATACACCCCGCCGCCGTGGAAGTTGGAGGTATTGCCTGAGATTTTACCGCCCTTCATGGTGAAAGTTCCGCTACTATAGACATACACCCCGCCGCCGCTAGAGGTGCTGGTATTGCCTGAGATTTCGCCGTCCTCCATAATGAAGATTCCGCTACTGGTGACACGCACCGCGCCGTTGTAGAGGTCGCTTTTATTGATTGAGATTTTGCCGTCCTTCATGGTGAAGGTTCCAGAGACACTCACCCCATCTGAGATTTCGCCGCCCTTCATGGTGAAGGTTCCGTTGCTGGAGACAGACACCCCGCCGCCGCTAGAGGTGTTGCTGGTGTTGCCTGAGATTTTGCCGCCCTCCATGGTGAAGGTCCCGCTGCTGGAGACCCCGCCGAAGATGTCGATACGGTAGTAGTTGCCGACGTCGCTGGAACGGATACCGACACCGTTATTGCCTGAGATTTCGCCGCCCTTCATGGTGAAGGTTCCGCTGCTGGAAACATACACCCCGCCGACGGAGATGCAGTTGTTGGCGAAGTTGCTTCCTAAGGAGCTATTGCCTGAGATTTCGCCGCCCTCCATGGTGAAGGTTCCGCTGCTGGAAACATACACCCCGCCGACAGAGATGTCGTCCTTAGCATCTCTGGGGCTGGTGTTGGCGTCATTGTCTAAGATTTTACCGTCCTTCATCATAAGGGTTCCGTCTTGGTTTACTTGGACTAATGATGCGTTATTTTTCTCCCGCCCTTTCAGGGTGATGTTGCTGTCCAAAACTAAGGTATAACCGCTTTTGATGGTAAAGAGGCTGCCATTTTCGCTCAGGCTGATTTCCCGCTCCGTGCCTTCCCCTTTTAGGGTGATGGTAACACCGCTTTTCACCATGTTTGTGCTGTCAAGGGTAAAGGGGGCAAGTTTGGCGTCGGCTGCCAGGGTGATAATATAGGCGACGTTTGCTTTGGTATGGCCCGGGATTTTGAACCAGTCAAGAGCGTCCTGGAGCGTTGAGGCTCTGAATTGTGGCGCCGCCGTCCCATCCTCGAACAGGATAAAGTCGCGGCTGGTAAAGTTCTGGGTGGTAAAGGTGCGGCTGAATTCACTCTTCATGTTCTGGTAGATATGTAGGTACTCAACACAACCTGCCTCAAGCTCCCCATTCTTCAAGGAGAATGTTACCCGGTAGTACCCTGTTTTAAGAGTTAGGGGAGCGGACCCGTTGTTTTTATCTACCAGCGAGGTCCCGCCTATAAAGTACAAGGATTGTTCCGCAGTCCCCGTTTTCGTATCCAGTGGTTCGATGCGTATCGATGCTTCGCTTACTTCCGAAGGGTACTCAATGTTCCATGTGAACTCCCCCTCACTACCAGCTTTTATAATCGCCTTGAGTTCAAGGCTCTTTTTGGTTGCAGCACCGGATTTTATCTCTATCTCCTCCAGGGTTCCCTGTGCCGCAGGCATGTTTTTAGCCTCGTCCATATAGGCTGTAACTGCCAGGTTCCAGGTTCCGGCCCGTAGACTGACCGGCTCGGTAAGATTCGCATTGGTCCGGTCCTTGGTAACAGTCTCCTGTCCAGTCACAGTCCATGTTGAAAACGCCAGGGTATATGCAGCAAAGTCATTTTGTGCTGTTACGGGCAGTATGGTCCTGCCCAGGTTCAGCCCGCCGATTTGTAGCGAAAAGGACCCCCGCCCGTCAGCGAGTTTTTCGTCCCGGGGCGGATCAAGTGGGTTCTGGCAGCTTCCTAGAACCAGCAGCTCCGTGATCAGCAAGGCTGACAGCAGGGCGCTTAATGTTTGTATCTTTGTTTTCATCGTTGCTCCTTTTGTTACTTCTCAACTGTAAACAAGACAGTCTTGTTATATGGCACCCCAGATTTAACCACTTCCACGCTTACATAATGCACGCCAACTTTGTTATAAGCAGTGTTGGACGCGTCCAGGATAAACGATGAGCCTGTTTCACTTGTATTTTGGTTATCCACCCGCCATGCGATGCTGGTATACTGTCCAGAGTTTGTCACAGTCAAGGTTACCGTTTTGGGAGTACCCGTCAGGCGAATGATTGGCTCGGTTATTACCGGCGCGGCATCTGCGATTTGGTTAAAGGTGATGGTTAAGTCGGCGTTTCCAGGGGGTTCTGCTGCAGTTGCAGGGAAGGTGATAGTTACGATTCCACTGTTGGCGGCGTTTACCGCCGTTGCGCCGGTATAGGTAAAACTGTTTGCCGCAACGCCGCTAAAGGTATAGCCTGTTTTGGTCTTCAGCGTTACCACGGCTTTGTATATAGTTGAAGCCGCAAACGTGCCCTTAAGGGACGTTCCGGTTCCCGTCTGCCAGACCACAGTTCCCGTGTACTGCGCGGTTTCCGTAAAGGTGGTCACCGGCCATACCCACCGCACCGGCGCGGTTATTTTGCCCGTAAGGTCAAAGATATTTACCGTAGCGGGGCCGCCGCCTGGCCCGCCGCCTGCGGGATTGTCGCAGCCGGAAAACCCGATTACCGCCACCAGGGCGATGATCCCGCACAAAAACATTTTGTTTTTGCTTCTCGAATGTGTTCTCTTTTCCACTGAAAACTCCTTTGTTGTTTAGTTTTCCTTGACCGTAACTGTACCAGTCAATGTGAATCCGCCGGCAGCTCCACCACCACCGCCTGATGCATACATTCCGCCGGTGGCAAGTTCATCTCCTGCAGCTCCTCCCTGGCCTTTCTCCTGTCCTCCCATAGCCGCAGCAGCACCGCTTGCAGCAGGCGAACTCGACCCCTTTTGTAGGTTCGAGGTGTATTGACTCGATGGAAAAATGAGGCTGTGCATACCGCCTACCCCGCCCCGGGATGCAGCGGCAGAAGTCTTTCCTGGGTCTTGAGCTGATTTTCCTTCGGACCCCAGGGTCCTATCAGCAGAACCGGAAGAAGTATATCCTCGGGTGTCATTAGCGGCAGCGCCCCCGGAGCCTCCTCCTCCCCAGCCCACTTCAATGGTGATAACATCACCCGGGATAACGGTAAGCACACCGGTTGTCGTTTGTCCGTTGTTTCCTTTTACACCGTTTTCATACATTTCCTTGCCATGTACCTTTAAGTCGGGGCCATTGACTTTTGCCCCTCCGGCGGCCTTTGCCACTTCTATTCCGTTTAGTTTCAGGACAGTCGGGCCTCCGTCAGCAGACCATCCCGCATCTGCCTCGGTTGTTTCCCACAACCAAAAACTCGCGTCTCTCACTGCAGCCGCCCCAGCTCCCCCTGCGCCGCCGCCTACTAAGGTGTAGCGCAGGTCTCCTTTAGAGATCACGGTATAGGAATAGGATAGTTTCTCCCCCCATTTATCGATGGGCAGCCCGGTTCCACCGATCACCTGCTTCTTTGCCTCGGTAATAAGGGCCGCAGCATCAACGGGAAAATCGATCTTAAGCTTCTTGGCGCTTTCAATTGCCAAATCACCATTATTGTTAATGGGGTAGGTCTCGGAAAATTCTAATGCCGTTGTGATACCGGTCGGTTTTATTCCGTGGTAGAGTTGCCTTTCAGTTTCTTTCCCCGTTTCGGTATTGACGGTAACTTCAACAAAATAATCCACAAATCCAAAGGAGCCATAGATGTAATACCCCGGTTTCCAGCCGTCAAGCTTCACGGTATACGCCTCCGAGTCTGAAACGGTTTCTTTCACCGACGTGGTGCTTGAATAACTTTCAAAGATTTTTAAGCTTATCCCCAATGTCGCACTCAGTTCAGTTTCTTTTTTCACTTTCATCTTCAACATGTCAACATCGAATCCCGCCTCGGCTCCCACTGTATACTTTACTGTCGTGCTTCCACTCACTTCGATTTCCACGGAGTTGGCGACGGTTGATGATATAGCCCGCTCCGTTGTGTTTGTGAGGGTCCAGGTCCTGGTCTGGCCGTCATATCCATTGAAATAGAAAGGGGTTTTGTATGTGATGATCTGGTTGGCAATGGAGCCGACCTTATACACGCCGATAGCATTCTTGGTTGTTGGGTCTATGTACGCATAAAGTAGTGCAGGGGTGGTTATAGGACTCGGAGCTTGGTTGGACAGAAAATCCCGGGGTGATCCTTCATTTATCGGCTTGTCACCGTTGACGCCGTCTGTTGGGCAGGCTGCCAGAACCAAACCGATTGCGAGGGCTGCTGCCCCCACTTGCATCCGCAACTTTCTTTTCATCTTTCCCCCCTTGTTTTGCGCTTAAAGCCCGCACGGCTTTTTTTCCCCATCCCGCATACGCAGACGTATAATAAGCGGACACCAACGATGCCCACGCTATTACCTGAGTTAGTCTTTGGCCTTTTCCAATTTCTCCCCCATTACTTGAATTTGGGAGGCAATCGCCCACTATAACGAAGCATTTGCTCTGTTATAGGAATATTGTACAAAGCATTTGCATTTATTTCAAGAGGAAAACAAAGCATTTGCCCTATTATTATCCAGTGGGTTTTAAGCAAAATCTCCGTGAGGAGCTGAATTTTCAGGATTTAACCGTAAAAGAGCTTGCCGTCAGGGCAGAGGTCGCCAAGGGAGCTCTTGAAATGTACCTGGGCGTACGGGAATCCATGCCTCCTGCGGATGCTGCTGTCCGCATTGCCAAAGCCCTGGGAGTTACGGTGGAATATCTGGTAAATGGGGAAGATACGGAGCCTGGCAAAAAATACGCCGCAAGCCGTGAGGCGCGAAAGTTGCATCAATTTATAGAAAAACTTGATAATACCCGGTGTAAAGCCCTTCTTGGGCTGATAAGGGTATTTCAGGGGCGGGAGCCCTAAATCCCCCTCCCCGGGTGTTTTTCTTGAATTATTGAGCCAAATTGAGAATTGCTGGTAAACTTAACCGGTCTGTTGCGAAATTGCTTGTTTTATGGCAAGCTATAATAACCTGGTTTTAAAAAAATGAATATAATAAGCCGTTTTGAATTAAAAATAGGGCAGCTTCTCTCCTGGCTCGGCTTTGGAATGCGGGCAAAGCTGATTACCATCTTTCTGGTAATCAAGGTGATACCCCTCATCCTTCTCACCATTATAGCCTGGGGGCAAGCCCGGCATCTGGGGGACGAGATCAACCGCCGCACTGGGGAACTGACGGCCAGGGCCAATGAAGCCCTGGCAACCACCGGCGCACTGGCGGTAAGCGATTCGGTGAACGCCCTTAACGACCTGGCTATAGAACAGCTTGAGCGGGCCAGTACCGACCTGGCTAAGGCAGTGGCGGAATTTCTCTACGAACGGGACAGTGATATTCTCTACCTGGCCGGCCTTGAACCCACCGAGGCGAATCTTCGCCGCTTTCTGGACTACAACAGACGGGCCGTGGTAAAAAAACGGGAATGGGTGCTGTCGGAGGACCGCAGCCACTGGGTTCCCAAAGAGGATCTTCCCCAGGGGCTTCTATCCCCTTCCAGCAACAGCGAAAACGATTCGGGTTACCATAACCGGCCGGCGGATCCCTTTGAAAGAGAGGATAAGCCCCTCTACCTGGAGGCCACTTACCTGGACCTTGCGGGGAATGAAATCGTCAAGGAAACCAGCTCCGGCCTGATGGACGGGCGAAGAAAAAATGTTTCATTCCGGTCCAACACCTACGCAGGCGCCGAAACCTACTTCGCAGAGCTTAAGAACCTCAGGGCTGGGGATATTTACGTTTCAGACGTGATAGGTCCCTATGTGGGGTCCCATCTTATCGGAATGTACAACCCGGAGAACGTGGAGAAACGGGGCCTTGAATGGCAGCCGGAGGCGGAAGCCTACGCGGGCCGGGAAAACCCCAACGGCAGGCGCTTCCGGGGGATTATCCGCTGGGCAAGCCCGGTGGTGCGGAACGGCCGCATCGCCGGTTATGTAACCCTTGCCCTGGACCACGACCACATCATGGAATTTACCGATCACATAACCCCCATGGAAGAACGTTATGTGGAGATACCCAGCGCCTTTGAGGGAAACTAC
Organism: Spirochaetia bacterium; assembly: GCA_025997615.1. Taxonomy (GTDB): domain Bacteria; phylum Spirochaetota; class Spirochaetia; order Treponematales; family Breznakiellaceae; genus BNUV01. The sequence continues at coordinate 5,387 of BNUV01000070.1, read as the reverse complement.
GCTTTTATCTGGGACTACAAGTGCCGCAGCATCAGCCATCCCCGGCACCACTCCATCGTTGGCTACAACCCGGAAACAGGGGAGGAAGAAATTCCCTGGCTTGAGGAGAGTATTTATAAGGGCTGGCAGGAAAGCGGCCGTCCCCTCTGGGATTATCTGAAAGGCGTTCCCGTCTTTGACCGGCAATCCCGCGAAAAGAAACCCGCCCCTGAGCTTACCGCCCGCGGCCTTGTGGGGCTGGACGGCCGCTACCTCAACAATGCCCCCCAGTGCACCGGCTGGTTCGATCTTACCGCCGAAGGGGGGTCGGGTTCCTTCCTTATCCTCTGGAGCGGTATATGGAAGCCCAATACCGCTGCGGCCATTCCCTACTACACGGGGAACTACGGCAAGACCAGGCGGGGTTTTGGCTTTGTGGCTATCGGCGCGGGGCTTGAAGATTTTCAGCAGCCGGCCAGGGAAACCGAAGCTGCCCTGGGGGAGATCATCGCCGCCGCCAACAATGATCTGACAGAGGCGGTGATGGGGACCAACCTGCTTATTCAGGGCAACCTGAGGGATACATCCCTCAAACTTTTTCTGTCCGCCGCACTGATGATAATTCTGGTGGTGCTCATCGCTATCTGGATGGCTTCGGTGTTCACCAACAGCATCACTAACCTTATCTCCGGTATCACGCGGTTTCGGTCAGGCGAGCGGCAGTTCCGTTTCAGGGCCCCCGTTAAAGACGAGATTGGCACCTTGTCGGATTCCTTTGACGAAATGGCCGACAGCCTGGTGGATGCGGATAGGGGCCCCCTGGTTATCGCCGGCATAGACGGCAAAATAAAGTACCTTAACGCTGCGGGCCTCGCCGCCATCGGTGTGGATAGCCTTGAGGACTGTATCGGAAAGAACTACGGCGATATCAGCGTCTATCCTGCCGGTTCCCCCTCGGACCCTGTTGAGGCCCTGATTCAGGGGCGGGAGGCGGAGATATACCATGAAGAAGAAACCGGGCATTATTACCGGGGGAACGCCAGCTACCTGACTGACCGGCAGGGGCAAAATATCGGCTACATCATCACCACCCAGGATATCACCGGCATTATTGAGGAGCAGGAGGAGCTCCGGCATACCAAGGAAGAACTTGAGGTGGCGGTGGATGATGCCAACCGGGCAAACGCCCACAAGGGAGAATTCCTCGCCCGGATGAGCCACGAGATTCGCACCCCCATGAACGCCATCATCGGCATGACCAACATCGTAAAAAAGAAGCTTGCCAATCCCGGCAGGGACATGGAAGAAATACAGGCCAACATCAATCAGATTGAAACTTCAAGCCAGCACCTCCTGGGGCTTCTCAACGATATTCTGGATATTTCCAAAATTGAGGCGGGAAAGATAGAACTCTCCGATGAGGAGATAGACCTGCTGAAGCTTGCGGAGACGGTGGCGGTGATCATCAAGCCCCGCTGCGATGAAAAGGGCATCTCCTTTCATACCCGTTTTGATTTGCCCGCAGATAAATCCTACCGGGGCGACACCTTGAGGCTCAGGCAAGTGCTGATAAACCTCCTGGGGAATGCGGTCAAATTCACCCACGAGATGGGGGAGGTTTTCTTTGATGTCATCCGCCGGGAAAGCCGGGGCGACAAAGCGGTGATCGACTTTGCGGTGCGGGACACGGGTATTGGTATTTCCCCGGAAGGGGTAGCTTCCCTTTTCAAGCCCTTTGAACAGACATCCAACAACATCACCAAAAAGTACGGCGGCACCGGCCTGGGCCTGGCGATATCCCGAAGCATAGTCCAGCTTTTCGGTGGGGATATCACGGTAAAATCGGAACTGGGGAAGGGGAGCGAATTCAGCTTTACCCTGGAACTGGAGGAGACCGACGCCGGGCAGAAAGAGGAGTACGCTGTTGAAGATGCGGAAGGGAAGCTGAAAAACAAGCGGGCCCTTTTGGTAGACGACGTTGACATTAACCGGGTTATCGCGGCGAATATGCTGGAATTTACCGGCATTGATATTGTGGAAGCCGCCGATGGCCTTGAAGCGGTAAAATTATTTTCCGAATCCGCGGAGGGAAATTTCGACATTGTCTACATGGATGTGCAGATGCCGAACCTGGATGGCTACGGCGCCACCATCGCGATCCGCGCCCTGGACCGGGAGGACGCGAAAACCGTGCCTATCGTGGCCCTTACCGCCAATGCCTTCAAGGATGACACCGACCGCTCCATGGCCAGCGGGATGAACGCCCACCTTGCCAAACCTTTGGACATGGAAAAACTTATTGAAGTGACTTTAAAACTACTGAGCGGGAAGGGTTAGGATTCTTTAACCTTCGGCAGAAACGGTCGCAGCAATTCCAGTCAGGCGCAACATCATAAACTTTATGATGTTGCGCAAAGGCGCCTTTATTTTCCCCAGCCCATCTCCCGGGAGGCGTCTTTGGATACTTCTTTAAGGTAGCGGACAATTTCAGCGGTCCGGGCCTTGTCAAGCCTGGCCGAAGGGGCGGAAAGGCTGATCCCCGCGACTACATCCCCCGAAAAATCCCTGACCGGAACCGCAATACACCGTACACCGGCCTCACATTCCTCATTATCCATGGCAAAACCCTGCTTTTTTATCAGGACGAGCTCTTTCTTCAGGGCTTCAAGGCTTGTAATGGTGCTTTCGGTGTATTTGGGAAAGCCAAATTTCTCTGCCAGGGCCAAAAGCCGGGCTTCGGAATAATTCAAAAGGTGGAGCTTGCCGACCCCGGTGGCGTGCATGGGGGCTATTCTCCCTATGCGCTGAAGCGTTTGCAGCATCCGCCCCGGGCCTTCCTCGGTGGCGATATAGACCATCTGCATATCATGCTCAATACAGAGGGATGAAGACTCGTTAAATTTTCCGGAAACCTGCTTGATATACTTTGCCAGGGAATTCTGAAAGGGGAAATGATCTCTGGCCCGGGAACCCAGCTCCATCAACTTCAGGGTAAGGTAATAGCAGGAAGTGTTGGGGTCCTGGCCCACATAGCCAAAGTCAATATAGGTATTTAAAAACCGCAGCAGGGTGCTTTGGGGCATATCCAGACTCTGGGCAATATCCTGAAGCCTTGCAGGGGTGGGTATTTTGGTCATCCCCTCGAGGATCTGTATGGCCTTCCTGAGGGACTGATTCTTCTTGATTCCCTCGCTCTGCTGTTTTTGGGGTTTCGTTTTCATTTCAGGACATTCTACCCCGGTAAAGTTATGTTGACAAGACAAGACAAGGATAAGTATAATAACATATAATCTAATATATAAAGTGATGTTTTAAATATTAGATTATGGATTTTATCCATATATATAAGGGAAGAGGTATAATTATGCAAGCAGCAGAGGCAATGGTTCAGATTCTGGAACGGGAAGGCATCACCGATGCCTTCGGTATCCCCGGCGCAGGGATCAACGGTTTATACAAGTATCTGGAAAAATCAAAGATCAAACATTATCTGGTCCGCCACGAGGAAGCGGCGGTTCATGCGGCGGATGGCTATTTCCGGGCATCGGGGAAAATGGCGGCGGCTATCTGTACCTCGGGTCCGGGGGCCACCAACTTTGTTACCGGCCTCTATACGGCCTGGCAGGATTCTATCCCCCTGGTGGCCATTACCGGGCAGGCTGTAACGGCCCAGTTGGGTAAAGGGGCGTTCCAGTGCGTGGACATCGCTTCCATCGTTAAACCGATCTGCAAAAAATCCTGGTGTATCACCAATCCCCATGCGGTTCCTTCTATTTTTAAGGAAGCCTTTGAGACCGCCCTGTCCGGCAAACCCGGTCCGGTGCTGATCGATCTGCCCCTTGATATACAGAACACCGAAATTGATTTTGATATCAACCTGTATAAACCTTCCCGGCTCAAGGCGGCTAAACCGGCCGTGGGCCTTATCGAAAAAGCGGTGAAGCTTTTGGACGATGCAAAAAACCCGGTGATCATCATGGGCGGCGGGGTAATTCTGGCCAAGGCGGAAAAGACCCTGGTGGAATTTGCCGAATACATGGGCATCCCGGTGATCACCACCTACATGGCCAAGGGCGGCATCCCCCTGGATCATCCGTTGAACGCCGGGCAGGCCGGTATTCAGGTGGGGGCGGTTTCCAGCGGCAACGATTTGCTTTTGGCCGCCGATGTGGTTTTGGGCCTGGGCTGCCGTTTTACCGACCGGCACACGGGGAACGCTGCCATTTATCAGGGCGAGCGGAAATTCATTCATATTGATATAGACCCGGTAGAAATTGGCAAGATCATCAAAACGGAATTGGGGATCGTGGCCGATGCGGCGGATGCGGCGCCCATGCTTTTGGCGGCGGCAAAAGCTTCAAAGGCCCGCAAACGGAAGGGCCCGGAAATTTCCTTTGCGGATCAGCGGAAAAAATTTATCCGCCCACCGGATTCCAAAAAAAAGGTGATGGACCCCCGGGAAGTTTTTGAAGCCATTAATCAGGTGTTTGATGAAGACACCATGTTTACCACCGGTTGCGGCATCACCCAGATCTGGAGCGGCCAGTATCAGCGGATCAACAAACCCCGGAAATATTTTCCCTCAGGCGGCGCCGGAACTTTAGGTTACGACATTCCCGCCGCCATAGGGGCCAGTGTGGCGGCCAAGAAAAAGAAGACCGTCTGCCTTATGGGGGATTTTGGTTTTACCTTCCTGGTGGAGGAGCTGGGGGTGGCGGCGGCCTATAAACTCCCCGTGGTGGTGCTGATCATCAACAATGCATACCTGGGGCTTATCCGGCAGAATCAGAAATACACCTATAAGTACGAGTATCAGGTGGCCATGCCGGAAAACAAAAATCTGGTTGACTATGTAAAGATCGCCAAAGGTTTTGCCTGCAAGGCGGAACGGGTGTTCACCTACGAGGAATTGAACAAGGCCCTGAAAGATGCTTCGGTTTCCCGCTCGCCTTATGTGATCGATATTATTTGTGATGATAATACCGACTGCGACATGGGGAACGACATCGCCCACATCCGCCATTTCGATTAAGGTTTCTGACTAAAGGAGGTTGATATGGCGGAAAATGATTCAGGTAAAATTGCGCGGATTGCCCTGGTGGGCTGCGGGGGTTTTCCCTTCAATGTGCTCTATCCCATGGTCCGTAACTTTCCTTTTGAGCTGGCGGCGGTCTGCGACACCGATGCCGGCAAAAGGGAAAAGTTTGCCCGGTTTTTCAATGCGGGGAAGCAGTATGCCGATTATCGGGAGATGATCCGCGCCGAAAAGCCCGATGGGGTTATCTGTGTGGTAGATGCGGACACCCACTATGCAGTGGCTAAATTCTGCCTGGAAAACGGTGTCCAGGTGTTTGTGGAAAAAACCCCCTGCCAGACGGCGGCCCAGGCGGAGGAGCTTACGGCCCTTC